>DALYNO010000174.1:0-7876 GCA_031975295.1 Anaerocolumna sp.
TCTGTTGTTGGTGTTGGTTCTGTTGTTGGTGTTGGTTCTGTTGTTGGTGTTGGTTCTGTTGTTGGCGTTGGTTCTGTTGTTGGTGTTGGTTCTGTTGTTGGTGTTGGTTCTGTTGTTGGTGTTGGTTCTGTTGTTGGCGTTGGTTCTGTTGTTGGTGTTGGTTCTGTTGTTGGTGTTGGTTCTGTTGTTGGTGTTGGTTTAACTGTTGGAGTTGGTTCAACTGATGGTGTCGGTGTTACCTCTTCTTCAACAGACACTTGTCTGATTACAATTGCATTTAATCTGGAAGTGTTGCCAGTTGAGAAGTACATAGATAACTGACCATCTGTTACAACAACATTATTCAATTTGCCAATAGCATATGTATTAGCTGCATTACCTACTGAAAATACTGAAGTTGAACCTTCTACTGTAACTTTTACACTGCTCTTACTGGAGGATCCTGATGTAAATTCAATATTGTATTTACCATTGGGAACATCTGCAAGGAATGTCTGACCATCCGGGAGTACAAAATCATTATATACTTTAGGTGTAAGACTTCCACTAAACGTATATCCTTCATTTCTACCTTCAATTACTGCCTGGCCGTTAGTAAATCCATATCCTTTACCAGATGTATATTCTATTCCTAAGGCAGAAACTGTGTTTTTACCGCCTTTTGGATTAACTGTAACACCGGTCCAGCCAGTTTCCACATTGCTTGCACTAATACCAAAGTCAAATTTCCAAACTGCCTTATAATCCATGGTTACTTTAATTTTAGCAATACCTGCATAATCAGCCACACTTCCGCTAATTTCAAAGCTGCCTTCTTTGTTTAATAACTCCTTAATAGGCGTTGTATCCCAAGTAACCTCTGCTTCGCCTCCTTTACCAGACTTATATACTACCTTTAATGTCTTAGGAAGCAATGCATTGAATTCTGTTTCTGTGCTACCAATATTGGCTTCCACTGGCGCAATACTATCAAGGCTTTCTACATAATCCTCTTTGATTTCAACCTTTATTTTAACTGTTTGAACACCGAATTTAGTAAGAGGTGCTGTAACTCCTAATACTGTATAAGTTCCTAATTTAGAACGATCTACAGGCGTAGTGTCCCAGGTAATACTAGTCTCTTCGCTGCTGCCATTTGAGAACTTATAGGTTGCTTTCACCGGCAGTTCTAAAGAAGCGGTATTTTGTATTGCTGAAATAGAATAATAAGGTTCTGTTTCACTATCTTTTATGTATCCTGTAAACTCGTAGGATTTAATTGTATTCGCTACAACTTTAACCTGGATTTCAAGTACAGTGTTATATCCTGGTATACTACCTTTTACAGTATAAACACCTGTTTCGTTTACATTAAAATCACCAATATCCCAAGTCACATGAGAAATGGAAACGTTGTTATCAATATCTATTACTTTAACAGTAGCTGGTAATAAATCTGCTGCAGTTCCGCCTTCTGGTATTTGTGTACCTTCCGCAATATCCTCAATTTCAAATTCAACTACTTCTTTAATGCTTACCAGTGTTTTCACTTCTAAAGGCTGTGAAAGATATGAAGTTCTTCCATTTACAATAGCTGCTACATAATAACTGTAGTTTTTATCAGCAATTATTGTATCATCGGTATAACTAAAGATATCTCTATCTACAGCTCCTATACGTTGTATCTCTTCTGAGCCACTTTTTCTAAATACCGCATAACCCTCCACGTCATGTCCATAAATACCGTCAGATGCAGGAGTAAATGTAAATTGTACTGCAGTATTGGATACATTCCCCTTGGTTAATGCAGCAGTTTTAATTCCATCACTTAACAGGTAATCTAAATTAGCTGGCTGATTATATCCAACATTTTGCCATGCAGCACCAAGTCTGTAAGCATCATTCTCCATAAGGCAAGGAATGGTATAATCAGTCTGAATCGTTGAAGTATAAATCCGAATCTTGCTGTTATCTACTGCTGAACGTGCTACAATTTCTTCTCTCCAGTCACCAATCATATCTGCAACAAGACCCATATTTCCTTTGGTTCCATTGCTTGTGTAAACTTGTGAACTTTCAAATAATTTAACTGAGGTTTTATTCAAATAATCCCACTTGGTAATATTGGTACTAATCGGTACATAGGCACTGTTATTAAAGGAATGATTTTGTAATTCACTTAACAGGTCACCATCCCAGAATAAAGTAAAGTTAACATCTGGAGTTGTTTCTGCTATTTTTACAAAGTTCTCTAAGGTAGACAGTGATGAAAATAAACCACCATCCGTTCCATCCCAAGCTTGATTAGCCCACAGTTCACCACCTTCATATGTGGGATCCACATCAGCCGCAACACCACGACCTGTATCAACGCCTGTAAAATAACCCCATAGTACTTCACCTGTCTCAGCATCATGTATTTCAACTTGATACATGGCATCAGAATGTTCATGTACAGAGAAAATTTCAAGTCCTGGGTTAGAAGGAATCCAATCAGATACATGCATGGCATCTCCATGACCTAAGCCAGTTTTGTATTTGAGTTCTCCATTATGATCTACCACAAGAGCTCCATAAATAATCTCATCTTTTCCATCATGATCTAAATCGTTGATAGATAAACCATGATTTCCTTGTGCTTCTGTTTCACCATAGATTTCTTTTGGATAATTGTTTGTATCAAATTTCCACTGAACAGTCAATTTATCTCCTAATCCATCTTCGTTGGTATCCACAAAATCATAAGCTGTTAAACAGGTTCTTGTATAATAACCACGCGCAAAAATTGCGCTAGGTTTCTCCCCGTCAAGATATGCTACTGCAGATAAAAATCTATCCACTCTGTTACCATACCCATCTCCCCATGCTTCCACGCTTCCTCTTTCAGGTATATATTCGGTGGTATCAAGGATTCTGCCTGTTTCCCCGTCAAAAATGGTTAAATACTCAGGTCCACTTAATATATATCCGGAAGCATTTCTATAATCATGAGCTGCACTCACTGTTTCTGTTGGTAAAGAAGATGCATTTACAGCTCCTACATAACCGGTCTCTATGAGATTACCATTTACATTTTCGTAGGCTGTACTTCCATCTGCAGTTTTACAGATCAGCTCTGCACTGCCGTCCCCATCAAAATCCCAAACCTGGAATTGGGTATAATGTGCACCAGAACGAATATTAACGCCCAAGTCTATTCGCCACATTAAATCAGCCGTACCAGTTGAAGAATCAATATCATAGGCATCTAGTATTGTGGTTCCCGTATAGCCTGCACCAGAATTATCTTTTGCATTGGATGGCGTCCATTTGACGATTAATTCATATACACCATCTTTGTCTAAATCTCCTACAGACATATCATTTGCTGTATAAGTACAGGTTGTGCCATCAGGCATAATCTGATCAGCAGGTTTTTCTAACTGTAATTCCAAGTAATAATTATTCCAGGTTCCTGCACTTTCAGATCGAACCCCAAGTAAAGTATCAGAGCTTCCCACAACTCTATATACATCACTGGAATCACCTTCTGGATCAACGCAGTTAGTTACCATAAGGTTGGAGGCAATTTTCTCTTCATTTCTATATACTGTAAATGTCACATTATCTGGGTCAGCTTCCAAAAGTCTCCAGCTAAGATAAACCCCACTGGTTAGTTCTTTCCCATTTTCGTCCATAGTGGTTACATTAATTTCGCCACCTTTATTACCGGATAAATCCACTGCTACTAAAGCTCTGTCTGTTAAGGTTTCTGCCTTTTGTCTGGTTAAGGTTTCCGTGATAGGGGTCATTAAGACTGCTGATTTCGCCCCTATTCCTCCTTTACCTACCGCTTCCACCTTATAATAATAGTGGATGTTTGTTGTTAAATCCTGATCCGTGTCGGTAAAAGTAGTCTCCATTGTTTCACCAACTTTTTTATAACCTATATATCCTTTGGTGCCTTCCGCTCTTGCTGATCTATATACATTATAATAAATGGCTCTATCAGCTGCAGCCCATTGAATGGTTATATTAGCTCTATCGGTTGATACACTTTTTAGACTCTCAGGTTTTGCTGGTGGTTCAATATTGGAATCTGTCATAACAATGGTTACATAAGGACTAGGTGCAGACTCTGTGCCATCTGCCATAACTGCAGTCACATAGTATTGTCTTGTTTCTCCTACCTTTGCTACCATAGCACGGGCATCCAGAGATTCTATATCCGCAGCAGCTATTGTTTTTACAATACCAAAGGAGGCATCAGTTCCTGCTTTTTGATATACACGATAGGATACTGCTCCATCCACTTTACTATAACTAAATAAGAAATTTACACTTGTATCCCTAAATTCAAATTCTGAATATGATAATCCAGCTGGTGCAAGAACCAAAGGCGTAATTTCCATACCATTAATGTAAGGATTCGTACCTCCTACCGTCACATTTAACTGTCCATCATTAACGCGAACCACCGCACTCACAGAACCAATTGCTTGTTTTACAGAAATTGTTCCAATGGATAGTCCTTCTGCTGAATAGGATGGTTTTATTGTACTTGTACCAGACATTAAATCTCCTGCATAGATTTTAATCTCATAATCTCCATTTGGAAGATTTACTGCAAATTCACCATTTCCTAAACAGAAATCATCTGCCATATTACTGGAATCTGCATTGCCATTATTACCTCTGTAGCGACCATTACCTGGTGCTTTTATCCATCCATAACCCAGGTTAACATCGAATACTTGGTTAGAATGAACTCCGGTCCAACCTTCCATTACTGGATCAGTGGCATATTGGCTAAAATCATATTTATATTTGGCTGATTTAGTTGTTACCTGTATTTTATCTGACAAATCTCCTAATCCATACTCATTAAAAGCTCTTAAGGCATAAACATAGGTCTTACCACCTATACAGTTTTTGTCAGTATATTTTGTAGTAGAGCTTACTGAATATTTATCTGCATTTGTAAAATCAATGTCTGCAATAGACTGACCCTCACTTAGCTCACTGCGATAAATATAATATAGCTCAGCACCCTCTGCTCTATCCCAGACAAGACTTACACTTGTAGCACCTATAGATGTTGTTGAAATATTGGTTACAAGTGCTGGTGCAGTAGCTGGAACATTCATTTCTACTAAAGTTTTAAGGTTATCTAATGCATTACCTTCATAATTTTGGATTAATTTTGCAACACATTGCGCAAATTTATAAGCACCATAGTACTGTAAATGGGTGGAATCTGCTACACCCCCTGCATAGGCTCCCTCATATTCCCCTGCTGCCAAATGGAGAAATAATGATTTAGCACCTTCTACTCCAAAGCTTTCACATAAACCAATAGAAGCCATTGTTAGGTCTAAAACAGGTACATTCTCTGATGTACCAAGAGAAAGCATAACTTGACGATACCCTTCAAAATTACTGCCAAAAGTACCATCTGCATTAGGGCTATATCTTGCAACAGGCGTTACAAGAATACAAGTGCCGCCTCTTTGTCTTACCCCATCAATATAGTATTTTATGTACTGAGAAAAATCACCTTCTGATACATACCTGTTTGGTCTGGATGAGGTTGCATCATTATGTCCCCATTGCACCAAAACGTAATCGCCAGGTTTCACATCTTCTAATAAATCATCTAATTTGCCTTCTTCTATAAAGGACTTAGAACTTCTGCCGCCTATGGCTCTGTTTTCAATTATAACATTTTTGGTCTCATAGGTTTGTGCCTGGCTGTAAGTGCAATCCGCTGTCTCGTATTCGCCAACAAAATCACCAAAGAAGTTATATAATACCTGCCCCCAACCAGTCTGGGGATAATAATTTGATTCATAAGTCTGCACTGTTGAATCGGAAGCAAGAAATATAGTCGGCTTATTACCTGCTTCATTGGTGGCTTGTCTTATAATGGATACCTTACTAACATAGACTTTACCAATGCCCGCTAAACCTTCTGCTGTAGCAGCACTTGCGCCTAAGAACTTTAAGTTTAACTGACCATCCACTAATACTGCAGTTATTGCGGATTCTATGGTAGCACCTGGTGCTACTGTGATACCACTTTCTTTTGTAATATCCTCTGCTTCTAGATAAGCGGTATAAGAAACATCTGTAGGATTTTCAAATGTAACATTAACCGTATAATCAGCATTCGGTAAATCCACATCAAAAGCAGATGTATTTTCATAGGTGTAAACTCCATAACCTGTACTTTCCGTTTCTGTCCATACTTTACTGGATAACGCTAATACATCACCATGAATAGCGGAACCAGAAACAGTCTGTACATAAGTGACCTCTTGGGTTTTCACTGGTATTCTAGGATAATATACATTATTTACCCATCCGCTTGCTGGAGTAGAATATTCCACATTAGAAAATCCATACCCAGTATCTTCTGCATAAACGGTATCTTCTGTTACATTTACACCGAAATCAAACTCAGCTACCGTTTCATTTGTAGTAAAATCAGAATAACTACCAGCTACTTGATAAGCTGATACCGGCAAAGCTGCCCCTGATACACTGCTAATGACTAGGGATATACTAAGCAGTGACGCAAGCATTTTGCTTTTAAATCTCTTTTTCATAAGAATAAGACCCCCATAAGATTATTTTTGGAAAATATTACTTAAAGACAATGTAATAATATATTTATTTTGCATATATTTCCAAGCAAAATATATAAATTTCTTTTCATTTCCGACTATTAATCATATATTTTAAATAAGGTATCCATTCTCAAGAAACTTTTTTCTATAACATTTTAATATATAATCACCAGTATCATGGCTTTTATTTGTAGAATTGTTTCATTTCCTGCTTATTCATGTAATATTTTCCTTTGCGCCAGGCAACTAAAAATAATCTGGTATTATTCTTTTATCTCTCCTTACTAATTCCTTCCATAATTCATCACTACAATTTGCCATACATAGAGCTTTACCATCTTTTTGTAGTGGTTTGGGTAATGCTCTAAATCCAAGACGTTCATAAAAACTTTTATTTATTTCAGAATACAAAAATACATATCTATTCTTTTCTATGATATTTTCCAGACAATTTTTAAGTAATAATGTAGCATAGCCTTTCCCGGTAAATTCACTTTTGGTTAAAACTGAACCAATGCCATATACAGCATAATCACCTATTGTATGTAACTTTAATACTATTAATGAACAGACCAGAATTTTATGTTCTTCCACTACATATCTAACGCCATAGCCATCTTCTTTGCTATTATCCGTGTAATATTTATCAAAACTTCTCCCTTTATTCCAAACCTCATATCCTTCTTTTAATAATTCTGGAATTTCATCTTTTCTCGCTTCTCTGATTAACATAAACTACCTCTGTAAATTTATTTGCATAAAAAATAATTATAACAGATGAAATACAAACTTCAACCTAACCATATATTTAATATTGCTTTTCTATACATAAACTGGTAAACTACTTAAAAGCGATTACCCATAAGCTAGTATAAAGGAGTTTATTAATATGGAAAAATTAACTTTTACAATGGAGAATTATCTAGAAGCAATCTATGAATTATCACCGGATGGCTTAGGGGTTAGGGTATCCGACATAGCAGAAAGATTAGGTGTAACTAAAGCGAGTACCAATAGCGCTATTTGTAACCTTGCCGATAAAGGTTTAATTAAGTATGAGAAATACAAAGAAATATATTTAACGGAAGCTGGTTTAGAACAAGCTAAATCCACTTCGGGTAAGCATCGCGTGATACGCAAGTTCTTTACTGAAGTGCTAAAAATAGATTCTGCTACAGCCGATACAGATGCCTGTGCTATTGAACATGTTATTAGCACTACCTCCATTTTAGCCATGGAAGAATTTATGAAGAATTATACTAATAACTAGATATATTATTACAATCATA
>DALYNO010000175.1:0-7852 GCA_031975295.1 Anaerocolumna sp.
TATGAAAGGATAGCTTTTATGATTCATCTGACTTTTAAGCACTTATAACAGTTGCCTTATATTCTGATTTAATAACTTTAGTCGGACATTTCTCTGCACATTTACCACAGTTAGTACATTTGCTGTAGTCAATCTTAGCAAGATTATTTTCCACTTTTATGGCATCAAATTCACAAACCTTAACGCACATCATACAGCCGATACAGCCAATGTCACAACCTGCTTTTACATCTTTACCCTTATCATTTGAATTACATCTTACAAAGTGTCCAGTTTCATAAGGTACAAGCTCAATTAAACGATTTGGACATTCCTTCATACATAAACCGCAAGAAGTACATTTCTCTTTATCCACAAGAGCTACTCCATCTACCACATGGATTGCATCAAACTGGCACACCTTAACACAGGAGCCAAAACCAGTACAACCATAACCGCATTGTTTGGGGCCTTTACCAGGGGCATAAGCTGCCTTTTTACAATCCTGTATGCCATGATAGTTATATTTAACTTTTGTTTTATCACAGGTTCCTGCACACTTTACAAATGCGACCTTTTTCTCGGTTTCAACAGCATCGGCACCCATAACTTTAGCAATATCTGCTCTGGCCGCACTACTTGCTACTGGACAGGCATTAGGAGGCGCTTCTCCTTTTGCGATGGCCTGGGCAAGGCTGTCACAGCCTGCAAACCCACAGGCACCACAGTTATTACCAGGGAGCAAATCCCTTACTTCCTGTTCTTTCTCGTCTACCGGCACTTCTAATTTTTTAGCTGCAATGCCTAGAAAGATACCTATTACAATACCTACAACGCTTACTAAAAGTGTTGCGATTCCAACTTCTTTAAATCCTATTGCTAAAAATATACTACCATTCACTTGATGAAAACTTTCAGCTATACTAAATATATTCATTCCTTCTTCCTCCTTCTATATCAATCCGGAGAATCCAAAGAATGCTATTGCCATTAACCCAGAAGTAATTAAAACAATAGGCATGCCTTGAAAGGACTTGGTAATATCATTATTTTCAATTCTCTCTCTTATACCTGCAAGTAAAACAATTGCTATTAAATAACCAGCACCAGTACCCAAACCATTTACAACACTAGTTACAAATCCATAGCTTTTTTGTACATTTATCAGCGCTACACCAAGTACGGCACAATTGGTTGTAATTAACGCTAAATATACACCTAAAGCGTTGTATAGGGCAGGACTGTACTTTTTAATAACCATTTCAACAAATTGTACCAACTCATCTATTACTAAAATAAATACAATTGTTTGTAAATATTCCAGATGGAACGGCACTAGTAAATAATTATATATCAAACTTGCTGCTGCAGAAGCAATGGTTATAACAAACACAACGGCAAGACCCATTCCTGTAGCAGTTTTGATTTTTTTAGATACACCAACAAAGGAGCATAAACCAAGGAATTGACTTAATACTACATTGCTGACAAGGGCTGCACCTATAAATACAAGCAATAATTCACCCATTTATTTTTCCTCCTTCACCTTTTCTTCCTTTTTATTGATTTTATCCATTATTATTTTTTCTCGGTTATCCGTACATGCATCACCATGACAAGCCATACAATCACCGCCACATGCAAGTTCTGATCTTTGTACAGAACCATTGGTAGCTGATTTTAACTGAAATTTATTTTGCAGTGCGGTTAGAATGGATAATACAAAGAATGCACCTGGAGCCAAAATAAAGATTGTGGCAGGTTCATACACATTTGGTGTAATTCTTGCATTAAATATAGTACCATTTCCCAGTACTTCTCTAAATGCACCTATACATAAAAGGCCAATGGTAAAACCTAATCCCATACCGATACCATCCATAATAGATAACCCAACAGAATGCTTATTTGCATACGCTTCCGCTCTGCCTAAGATAATACAGTTAACTACAATAAGAGGAATATATATACCCAAAGAATCATAGATAGCAGGTACAAAGCCCTCTAATAAAAATTGTACAATGGTTACGAAGGAAGCTACAATAACAATATAGGCTGGCATTCTAACTTTACTAGGTATAATATTTCTAAGTAATGATATTAATAAATTAGACATTACTAAAACTACTGTAGAGGATAACCCCATACCAATAGCATTACTCGCTGAGGTAGTGACCGCAAGAGTAGGGCATAATCCCAGCATAAGTATAAAGATAGGATTCTCTTTTAAGAGCCCGTTTAATAAAGGCTCCATATAATTCTTCTTTTCTACTTTACTTTTATCAACTTTATTACTCATTCTGTCCACCTCCTATGGTTGTATCTACTAAATCAGTAATAAAAGCTATGCCTGCATTCACTGCACCTGTAACAGCGCTGGTGGTGATTGTAGCACCACTAATCGCATCTATTTCATTCTCGCTGGCTGCTCCGGTCTTTGTATAAATAAACTCTGACACCTTTTTATTTGCATACTGGTCTTTAAAGCTTTTTTCAGCAGCTTTTGCACCAAGGCCAGCCGTTTCATTAATTGTCAATATCTCAATACCATTTACAGTACCATCCATTGTATATCCTACCAATACAGTTATAGCACCACCATAGCCTTCACCAGTTGTAACCATAACAACATAACCGAGTTTGTTTCCTGACCCATCTGTTGCTACACGAATTTCATCTATGACTATGTTAGATAACCCTTTTGCTTCAAATACCTTTGCTGGGGCTTCTGGAATAAGCTGGTTAAGACTTTCATCTTCTTTAAAATCTATTGCATCTGAAAATACCGCTTTATAAGCATCAAGTTTAGCCTGCAGTCTTCTCTCCTGTATTGCAGGGAGGGTTACATCATATACTAAGCCTAAGGCGAATCCTGCAACCATGGTTATTACAAACAGGATAAAGGCATCTTTTATAATAGTACTTTTTTGAACTTTTACATTTTCTCTAGCCACGTGCCTTTTCCCCCTTTCCAAACATATTAGGCATTGTCACTTTCTCAACAAGGGGTACTAACAGATTGCCAAATAATATTGCATAAGATACACCTTCTGGAGATGCCCCAAACACACGGAAAATTCCTGTTAGGAGACCTAGTATTATACCATAAACAATATGACCTTTTCTTGTAATAGGGCTGGTGCTATAATCTGTTGCCATGAAAAATGCACCTAACATGAGCCCACCGCCAAAAATTTGAGCAGCTACATAGTTAAGATCAAAACTCTTATCACCAAAAATAAGGACAAAAATTGCAAATGTACCAATATAGAATACTGGAATTCTATAGGAAATTACTTTTCTAAACAGTAAATAAGCGGCTCCCAATAAAATTGCAATAACACTGGTTTCACCGATGGTACCTGCAGTGGTTCCAAGAAACATACTAAGAACATCAACTTTACCACCTTCTCGAAGTACGGTTAAAGGTGTAGCACCGGTTACACCATCAATTGCAAAACTATTCATTCTTCCTGCAAAACTGATTAACAAAAAGCAACGTGCGGCCAATGCTGGATTCATAAAGTTCTGTCCAATACCACCATAAAGCATTTTAACAACAACAATTGCAAATACACTACCAATGATAGGAATCCATAAAGGTACAGTAGGGGATAAGTTAAGTCCTAATAACAACCCTGTAACCAGAGCACTAAAGTCTCCTGTTGTTAAAGGTTTCTTCATCCACTTTTCATATAGGTATTCCGTTAGAACGGAAGTTGTGATACAAGTTAAAATAATTAAAAGCGCTTTTATTCCAAAGTTATACACACCGAATAAACTTGCAGGAGCTAAAGCTATGGCTACATCCCTCATAATTGTAGCAGTTGTAGTGTTACTTCTAACATGTGGAGAAACCGATACGTTAAACATATTACTCAAAATTGACACCTCTTTCTATTTTTTTCGGCTGCTTAGAATACTGTTACGCATCTGCTTAAAGGACTGATTTAGATCTAATTTTGCTGGACAGACATATGTACAGCAACCGCAGTCGCAACATTCCATTCCATTTAACTTAACGAAACCTTCTTCGTCAAATCTCTCTGAACATACAAATAATTTCTGAGGTACAATTCTACTTGGACAGGCTTCTACACATCTTCCGCAACGGATACAAGATGCTGTATTCATTTTAGCCGCTTTGTCAGCAGCAAATGTTAAAAGGGCAGAGGAGGACTTTGTCACTGGAACATCTAAGGAAAATAACGCCTGACCCATCATAGGTCCACCAGATACTACTTTTTCAGGCTCACTTGTAAAACCACCAGCGGCGTCAACCAGTTCTCTTAAATTGGTGCCGATTTTTACTTGAAAATTCCTTGGATCTTTTACGGCATTTCCTGTTACAGTTATAATCTTTCTCATTAAAGGTGTTGATTCTGCAACCGCCATATAAATAGAGATGGCTGTATCCACATTATTTACAATACACCCTGCATCAAGTGGCAGCATGGAGGAATTGATTTTTCTACCTGTACAAGCATATATAATAAGACGTTCTCCACCTTGGGGATATTTTGTTTTAAGTACTTTTACTTCAATACGTGGTTCATCTTTCACTAATTCCTGAACCACCTTTATCGCTTCAGGTTTATTATCTTCAATGGCAATAATTCCCTTGGCATTTGGAAATAGGCTTAACTCAATCTTTAGTCCACCTACGATTTTCTCTGGTTCCTCTAAAAGCATGCGGTAATCAGAAGTAAGATAAGGTTCACATTCAGCCGCATTAATTAATACATAATCTATTTTTGTATCGTCTTTAGGCGTTAATTTGATATGTGTTGGAAATGCAGCACCACCCAAGCCAACCAAGCCTGCCTCTTTGATTATGTTTCTGATATCCTCTTTGCTTAATTTTGTGTAATCTCTTTTATCTCCTAAACCCGGTATAGCTTTATATTCATTATCATTTTCGATAATAACAGATTCTACTTTATTTCCGGATACAGTCAGTCTTTGTTCTATTCCCACCACCGTACCTGATACGGAACTAATAACATTAGCAGATACAAAACCATCTGCTTCGCCAATCTTTTGTCCCATATAACAATAATCACCTTTAGCTACCAGTGGTTTCGCTGGTTTACCAATATGCTGGGCCATTGGAAATACCAGATTACCCTGTGGAAGTAAGATTGTTGTCGGCTTATCTTGTGATAATTCCTTACCTTCATAGGTATGAATGCCGCCCTTAAATGTAGCTGCTCCCATTCTTTTTACCTTCTTTCTTTTAGTATAATACGCAGTGTCGAAATTTCTGAAATATAAGTCCATCTATTAAATTTTAACATAGAAAACCTGATATTTACAGTGTTTTTTGGCATTTTTTATGTTATCTTTTTAACAGTATTTCATGGTTTGGAATAAAAAAAATCCGAATTCTTTGCGTATAAGAATCCGGATTCTTATTAATTTTGACCTATATACTTATGTCATTTTATACATTATTAACAACACTTTAAAAAGATTGTTCTCTAAAGTTTTATTTTATTCTTTTTCATTGTGAATATAATCACTAAATCCTGAACTTGATTTCATACTGCCATCTTTAAATACCCACAACGCTTCCGTATCAGGTGTATTTTCTATAAAGGATAGACCTTCTTCAAAAGGCATATTAAAGATTGCCGTTGATAGTTCATCAGCAAATCCCGAGTCTTTTGTTATAATGGATACGGCCGTAAAGTAATTTGCCGGCATTAGTGTATTGGGATCAATAATATGATGATATTTAACTCCATCTACCGTATAATATCTTTCATAGTCACCGCTTGTTACCAGGGATTTATCCTTTAGATTTAATATATATAAATTTTTCTCATCACTTTCTGAATCCGGATTCTGAATACCAACGTTCCAACTCTTCTCTTTTCCTACTTTTTCACCGATTGTGCGGACATTTCCTCCTACACTGATCATGCCATTTTTAAAACCATGTTCATAGGCATAATGACTAACCTGTTCTGTGGCATAGCCCTTGGCTATTGCTCCTACATCTAAGCTCATTTCTGGATCATCTAAATATACAGTGGAATTTTCTTCATCTATCATTAGTTTATTGATATCTGTATGTGTATTTTTCTCTTGCAATACGTCCATAGGGGGCAGTTTAGCTATAGTGGGGTCTTCTGATCCCTCTTCTCTGTATTTATGCCATACACGCAGTACAGCACCCATAGCAATATTGACTTTTCCATCTGTATTGGTGTAAGCTTCTTTGCCAAATAATAATAAATCTATTATTTTTTTGTCAACTTTTACTGGAGTAATACCGGCATTGTCATTAATGGTCTTAATGTTATTAACCCCATCATAATTATTGTAAATATCATATAATTCATGATACTTCTTTAGTTCATCATAAATCATTTGAGAATACCCACCAAACTCTTCCTTGGTTTCTGCGTATCCTACGATTTTTGTGGCTGTATTAAATAATACAAGGAATTGTGCATCATATCTATGTTTGTTACTTGCACTACTGCAGCCAGTAAGATTAAGTATGCTTATTAAGATTATTAAGACCGCAATCATTTTTCTCTTCAAAATAATGCTCCTATCTACTAGAATTCACATTCCCCTAACCATAGGAATACATGTATTTTAGCATCAGATATTCTCTTTGAAAAGGAGTTAGAGCATAATCATATTATACCCTAACTCCTTTTATACAATTGTTTACATATCTATAACAAATGAATTTATAACACTAATTACTTAGCTGCATTTGCAACTGCTTTATCAATAACGTTAGTGTAATCACCAATGTGTACTGTTACAGAGCTTGCTAAATCAGCATCAGCAGGAGTTCCTTCTTCTGTAAGAGCAATACCTTTAACTTCATCAACTGTTTTACCAACAACATATGCTGCTAAAGCGTTTGCTTGTTCAAACCATTCTTTACCGATAGAAGAAGCTTTAGCCATACCATATCCAGCACCAAGTTCTTGTTTAGTCTGTAAAGGAGCAGCTAAATCAGATGTAACAGCACCTTTCGCATCAAAGTTTACATTGCTTTGAGAAGCATCAATTGTACAGCTTGTAATTTTACCTGCTGCATCAGTTGTAACTGCTGTATAGTTGGAATAAGCCTGAGCTAAACCAGCTTCATCAGCTGTTGCATCTTTGGATTTTGCAATGTTAGTAGCTACGCCAAGACCTAATTTATCTGCAGAAGTTGCGCCTAATTCTTTTGCATTAGCAACAGCTTTTTCAACTACAGCGATTAAATCACCAACGTGTACAGTTACGGAAGAAGCTAAGTCTGCATCAGCAGCTACGCCTTCTTCATTTACAGCAATACCTTTTACTTCATCTACAGTTTTACCAACAACATATGCTGCAAATGCATCAGCTTGTTCATTCCATTCTTTGCCGATACCAGATGCTTTAAGCATTCCATAGTCAGTACCAAGTTCTTGTTTTGTTTTGAATTCAGTTGCAAGATCAGTAGTGATTTTACCTTCAGCTGAGAAATTAATTTTTGTCTGAGCTGCATCGATAGAACAATCTAAGATTTTTCCATCAGCGCCAACTAAAACTGCTGCTACGTAAGAATCAACTTGACCTAAACCTTCTTTTTCACCAGCGCTTGTTGATTTAGCGATGGAGCTAATAACTGCAAGACCTGTTTTAGCTGCGTCAGCAGTAGCAGGTGCTTCTGTTGCTTCTGGTGCTTCTGTTGCTTCAGGCGCTTCTGTTGCAGCTGCCTCAGTTACTTCTGGTGTTGTTTCAGTGCTTGTAGCTTCATTTTTCTTTCCGCATGCTGTAAACATAGATACTACAAGAACTAAGCTTAGTAATAATACTAATCCTTTTTTCATAAATTTCATCCTCCATGAATGTTTTTTTATATTTTAATCAGTTT
>DALYNO010000176.1:0-7841 GCA_031975295.1 Anaerocolumna sp.
TGCGAAAAATATGTTGAAGGCGCTGTTCGAATGACATACGATATTATTAAGGATTATTTACCTATTAATGTCAAAAATACTACCTACTTGTATAGGAGATAGAAAACCAATTAAATAGCCCTTATTCAAGCACATCCACCTGATATAAGGGCTATTTCTAATTCAAACTATCTTGGCTTAATGTCAATTGTTTCAAGAATATCCTCTTGCTGTACATAAGTACTTAGTACCTAGCGCCAGTTTAAAATCATAATCCAGTACTATCTTTGATAATATACCTCTAAAAATATTGATAGCATTACGGTCGATATCGATATCATATATGTGTAAAAAAGAACTTAAACCTTAGCAAGAAACAATTAAATGAAAAAAAGAAACTATATTGTTCCTACTAATAAACAACGCTCACTTTTATTCCGCCGTTTCTACACTCCTTGTCGTGACATTTCAGTCAAACTATCTGATTTATTTCCATGTATATCTCCAATTACTGCAATCTTCATAAACTTTGCTCCTTATTACTACAGAGTCAACTTGCGTACATTGATACGCTTTTTACAACTCGCTCAACATATTTTTCTTAATCTCATCTGCTTTCCATTCAATTACCGCAAAGTTGCCTTCTGCATGCTCATCGACTTTATTTATCCATTCAATTTCATTACTTGCTTTTGCTAACAACAATTTATTCGTAGTACCAGTACGGTAAAGGGAAGAATTTATTACCCACCATTTTGTAGCTATACCTGCTCGTTTTAAATCTTCTTCTAAGCGCAATGCTTCATAAACTGGAGTGGTTTCTGCAAGTGTTACAATAATAACTTCTGTTTCTACTTTATTACGCAATCTTGGTAATAGTTTTTTAGCAGATTCCGGAATATCACCCCCCGAACGTTTGATTTCCTGGTTATAACTCTGTGTAGAATCTAAGAGCAATAGTGTATGCCCTGTCGGTGCAGTATCAATTACAACAATCTGATCTTCTGCCTTTTCCACGATATCTGCAAATGCTCTGAATACAGCGATTTCCTGTGTACAAGGTGATCTCAAATCCTCTTCCACATAAGCGATATCTTCTTCTGACATCGTCTCCCTTGCTTTTGAAAGAACCGCTTGTTGATACTTCCTTAATTCTTCTTTTTCATCAATGTGACTCATGGTAATACCATCTGCCTCATTCATGACAAATTTTAGATGTGCTGCCGGATCCGTTGTAGTTAGGTGTACCTTTTTCCCTTTTGATGCCAACCCTAGCGCAATAGAAGCTGCTATTGTTGTTTTACCAACACCACCTTTACCCATGGTAAAGATAACTTTTTTGTTGGTATGATATAAATCATCAATTACATCTTTAAGGTTTGGAATGATTTCTGCCTTTATTTTTTCTTCTCTAATTATATAGTTATCTTTTTCTAGTAAGGCTCTTACATTTTCTATCCCGGTAATATTATAAGCTCTCAGAGATATGGAATAAGTTTTCAATTCTTTTAATTCTTTTGGCATGCCGCTAAGTGCCGCTTGTTGCTTTTTATATAAGCTTTCTGAAATAGTATCATCGAAAGACATTAGTATTCCATTTAATATCATTATTTGATTTTTCACACCAATATCTGCAAGTTCGTGAGAAGCTCTCGCTGCTTCTTTTAAAGGTGTTACCTCTGGTCTGGAAATCAACACTAATGTTGTAAGATTTCCATCTGCTAGAGTTTCTACTGCCCGTTTATAGATCTCTCGTTTACTTTCCAGACCGGACAACTGACCTAGACAGGAAGCACCATGGGTATTTTCACTGATAAAATTACTCCATGCAGATGGTAATTGAAGCATCCTTAACGTATGTCCTGTTGGTGCAGTATCAAAAATAATATAATCATAGTCAATTTGAACTTTTTCGTCCGTTATAAATTTAGAAAATTCATTAAAGGATGCAATCTCAACGGTACAGGAGCCTGAAAGCTGCTCTTCCATATTATTTAGAACTACATCGGGTAACTGACCTCGAAATGGTGCGATGACACTTTCTCTATATTCCGCAGCCGCTTCAATCGGATCCAGGTTTGCTACCACAAGATTAGGCACTTCATGAATCGCAATACCTTTATTGTTTAATTCTGTCTGAAATACATCCTGTAAGTTTGATGCTGGATCAGTACTGATAAGCATTACTTTTTTCCCTGAATCAGCAAGGGATACTGCTGTTGCACAGGCAGTGGAAGTTTTTCCAACTCCACCCTTTCCTGTGAAGAAAAGATATTTTGTAAGTACAACTTCTTTTATTTTAAAATTTTCCATTATAATTAGTTTCACTCCTTTTATTGAAATTCTCGTACAATATAACTTTTATATTAGAATAGCCTACGCCTTTGCACTTTATTTACATTGTCGCCTTCATAAGTTATTGCTCTTTTCGGACATAAGTTGCCACAACCATGACACCCTTGTATACAGCCGTCTGGATAAACCACAACAGGTTTTGGCATCTTTGATATATCATAAACACCCTGCCTACATTTATTAACACACTTTCCACATTCACAACATTTATTGTAATCAATAATAGGATACCAACATTTTGACATTATATTTTATTCTCCTTAAAAATCACTCAAATTTTGCTATCTAAATGTATCTAGGATTATTTAGTCTTAATGTCCTTCAAAAATTGTATAAGTTCTTTTTAACTTATATGATATGGTATTCCTTTATTGTTTTATTTCCTTGTCGTTACAACAATTGCGAAGAGACGGGAGCAAATAACATATGACTGCAATTGTGACTGTTAATAAGCCTGATAGAAAGAACCATTTTTCAACTCCTATCACATCTGCAAAGGAACCGGATAAAATTAGTCCTAACGGCATAGCAATCATTCCAAAGCTTGTTGATAAAGAAAGAACTCTACCTAGATATTGCTCATTAAACTTAAGCTGATATATAGCCGTAAGGACTCCATAATAAAATGGTATCGTTATCCCCATAATACCAGCCAATACGATAAACACCTTAAATTGATCAGGGTGTAAGATGCCTGTTATAATAAGTCCCACTCCCATCATTGCAATTGACAGGATAATTGCATAAATCTTATTGATTCTTTCACCCCATTTTCCAAGGATAACTGCCCCTATTAAGGTTCCTGCGGAAAATACTATTTCCACAATACTTGAATCTTTAAATGTACCTCCAAAGTATGACATACAAATCAAAGGATACAACGTGCCAATTGGAAAATAAATCATTGCATACAGGGAACCTATAATCATTAAGCTCAACATTCCCTTTTCTCTACGTAATACAGCGAAACCTTCTTTTGCTTCTCTTATAAAATTTGGTGCCATTTCGTGATCAGTCCGACTTGTTTTTGGAATTTTAATAATCAAAATAGTTACAACGGCAATTGCCGCCCCAATAATATCCGTTAACAATATCAAACTTATATTAAAAGTACTATATAGAATTGCCGCAACTGCCGGACTTAATAATAACGAAACAGATTCCATTCCCTGAGTATATCCTGCGCAATTAGTCAGATATTCTTTTGGTACAATCGTCGGAGTAACCGCTTGTAAGGAAGGTGCGTGAAATGCTGTTCCTATGGATCGTAAAAAAAGTACGGCCATAATCAGCCATATGGGTAATACTCCAAACCAGCCAACGATAACCAGTATGAAAGTTACAAATGCAATTGATAAATCAGCCAGTACCATAATCTTTTTTCTATCGTATCGATCAATAAGTACACCGATAAATGGACCTAAAACCGCCTGTGGCAAGAAACCTGCCAAGGTTGCAAGGGAAAGGATAGCAGCGGATTTCGTTTTATCCGTTAAATACCAGATGATTGCCATTTGGATGATTGAACTGGTAAAAATTGATATAGCCTGCCCAATCCATATGACTACAAATTTCCTTTTCCACGTAATCATTTCATTCTCTACTTAAATCCGCTCCTCTCCTAGGTATTTTAATCATTTTATTATCTTCGATTAAGTTCTCTTAGTGAATTGACAATCATTTTATTGGAAATACCACCATAAAATTTAATCTCACCATTAATTGCTGTTAGCGGAAGTCCATAACCTTGATTCATCGCATCAATTACATAGCTATAGACATCCATATCGTCCATGAGAATATCAATAAATTGTATTTTTAACTGTTTTGTATTCATAGTTTTTGTCAAATAAGTGTAAAATTCATGATACATTTCATCCATTGTTTTTGATGAACAACTTTTACCATTACAGTTACAACCAACTGCTTGATTTCGAATTCCAAAAACATCTATTGTTATTTCTTCTGACATCTAAAATATCGCCTCCGGCTATATATTATTAACAGCAACCATCTTTGCCAGAGCATCCACAGCTCTGATTTTTCTTAAGTGTAGCTTTCACCGGGCTTGGTTTTTCTCCAATATAACTTTTTGGTACATTAAGTAATGTTACAAACTCATCATTGGATGGATATCTTCCTGTGATTGTTATCTCATCATCCATTACAACAACTGGTAAGCCATCTACGCCTTTTTCTTTAATATAATTATTTACTATCTTATTCGTCACAAATTCCTGTGGCGCACTTGATAGATTAAATCGGTCAACTTGCACTCCGTTATTCTTAAGTGTATTTAATACCGTAGAAATTCTTAATAACTCTTGATCAACTCCAACACCACAAAGTCCTGTGGAACAACACATAGCTGGTTCAAAAATCTGCATTTTCTTCATATTGTATTACTTCCTTTCTTATTATCGTCCAATTTTATTTTACTTCTACATTTGAGCTTACTGGAAACCAATGAGTAGTCTTATTTGCTATTTTAACCAATATTAACATAATTGGAACCTCGGTTAGTACTCCTACAACCGTAGCAAGTGCTGCTGGCGAATCCATTCCAAACAAGGCAATTGCAACTGCAACGGACAGTTCGAAGAAATTGGAAGCACCAATCATTCCTGCTGGAGCAGCTATATTATGAGGAAGCTTTAACACTCTGGCTGCGAGATATGCAATAAAGAAAATCAAAAATGTCTGAATGGTCAATGGCACTGCGATTAACAAAATGTGTAAAGGATTATTTAAGATAACTTCACCCTGAAAGGAGAATAATAATACTAACATCAGCAGCAAACCTACGATAGTTGCATTATCAAATTTAGGAAGAAACTTATTTTCAAAATACTCTGTTCCCTTCTTTTTACTAATAAGCATTCTTGTTAACACACCTGCCGTTAATGGAACTACAACAAATAAAACAACTGATATAATCAAAGTGTCCCAAGGAACGGATACTTTACTCACCCCTAGTAAGAATTTCACAATCGGAACAAATGCAACCAGAATAATTAAATCATTGGTTGCTACCTGTACTACCGTATAGGCTGGATTTCCTTTCGTCAACTGGCTCCATACAAAAACCATAGCAGTACATGGTGCCGCTCCTAATAAAACAGCTCCTGCTAAATATTCTTTACCTAGTTCTGCCGGAATCCATCCCTTAAATACAACATAGAAAAAGAAGGAAGCGATTGCAAACATTGTGAATGGCTTAATTAACCAGTTTACAATCCATGTTACATATAATCCCTTCGGATTTTTTCCTACATTTTTAACACTTTCAAAATTCACCTTCATCATCATCGGATAAATCATAACCCAGATTAGTATTGCAGTAGGTATAGATACATTTGCATATTCAAACTGATTAAAAAATTCAGGTACTGATGGCAAAAATTTTCCTATTAATACTCCGGTAATCATACAAAGTGCTACCCATATCGTTAAGTATTTTTGAAAAAAACCAATTTCTAATGACTTCTCTTTATTCATTTTTCTCTCTCCTTTTAATGTGTTGTTTTTGAATTTGCACAGACATCAATGGTTTTGTATTTTTCGCATTGTTTATGGTCTGCCTGATAGGTTGGTAGTTCAAGTAACTTTTGCTGTAAATACTCCCATAGGTTTTTGTGTTCTTCTTTAAAGCTTTCGCTTATTCCATAATATGCCCATTGTGCTTTCTTATAATAATGCAGAATTCCACAGTTTTTAAGTACCGTCAGATGTCTGGAAGCATTTGACTGGGTCATATTTAAACAAACTTCAATCTCACAGACACACATTTCTCTTTCCATCAGTAATGTCAGAATTCTTAACCTGCTTTCCTCTGATAGTGCTTTAAAGATATCAACCACGATTTCACCCCCTTCGTCATAAATATTTATATGAGCATATATGCATATTCTATTCATAAAGAAATCATATGTTACAATAATTTCTTCGTCTTGCTATAATTCTTATGCCCACCAGATAAATTATAGACTTCCTTAAATCCATGGTTTAACAAAATATTCTGTGCTGCATTTCCTGTGACACCCTTATTACAATAAGTTACAGTCATTACCTTTGGATCAAGATTTTTTAACTGTTCTCTAAGTTTACTGTGGGGCATGTTCACTGCTGTTTCTATATGATCTTTATCATACTGTGCGGCTACCCTTGCATCCAAAATCTGAATTTTTTCTTCGGATTCTATCATTTCTGAAAGTCTATCTGTAGTAATCAGCTTTCTACCTTGATTCATTGCATTATCTAAAATCATTCCCGTATACATAACTGGATCTTTTGTTGTTGAAAATGGTGGTGCGTATGCCAGATCTAGATGAAATAAATCCTCTGCTTTTGCCTGGTAGGTTATCGCCGTTACAAATACATCGATTCTTTTATCCACTCCCTCATAACCTACAATCTGAGTTCCTAAAATCATTCCACTTTCTCTGTCTGCAATTCCTTTTATCACCATTTCCTTACCGCCCATGTACTCTGGTTTATTCGGCTTGATATTATGACATACTTCTACGTCATATCCTTCCTTGATAGCCTCTTTCTCAGAAAGCCCGGTAAGTGCTACCGTCATTCCAAAAATCTGAAAGATGCCGGTTCCAAGAATTCCTCGAAAGGACAGGTTCCCTCCGGTAATTACATCTCCTGCGATTCTACCAGTCTTGTTTGCGGTGGAACCCATAGGACGATAAACAGGTTTTCCTGTTACTACATGAAATTGCTCTATACAATCACCACAAGCATAAACATCTTGCAGATTGGTCATCATAGTATTATTTACTTTGATTGCTTTGGTTTCACCAAGTTCCACTCCCATACTCACTGCGAGCGCTGTATTTGGTTTCACCCCTGCCGAAAGAAGAACAAAATCGGCTGCGATGATATCTCCATTTTCAAGAAACACCTTACCCGCTTCTATCTTAACTGCAGACAATCCAGTATATACAGTTACACCATTTTTCTTCAAATGATCTTCTACATAAGCTGCCATATCCGGATCAAGACCTGGTGTAACCTGTGGGAGTCTTTCCACTAGTGTAACTTCAATACCAAGGTTTTTAAGATTTTCACAAACTTCAAGACCGATGAATCCAGTGCCTACAATGACAGCTTTCCTCGGATGAACAGTATCAATAAAATTTTTGATACGATTCATATCACCAATATTTCGCAAAGTAAATACATGGGAATCCGAAGCCCCCTCAATAGGTGGTATTATAGCAGATGCTCCTGTTGCAAGGATCAGCTTATCATAATAATCTGTAAACACTTCGTTACTGAAAAGATTCTTTATTTCCAAGGATTTTGATTCTGGATTTATATTTAGTACTTCATGTTGAATCCTTACCTCCACGTTGTATTTACTTTTAAAGAATGCTGGATCTCTGGGAGTCAACAGGTCTGCTTCCTCTACTTCACCACCGATATAATATGGCATACCACAGCCTGAATAAGAGATAAAACTATCCTTATCATAAAGAACAATTTCAGCAGTTTCG
>DALYNO010000177.1:0-7816 GCA_031975295.1 Anaerocolumna sp.
AAAAGTGGAACAAAAACAAAGACTAGAAAACAACTTATACAATTATTAGAACATGCTGGTGCAAATTCTTTTGATATTGTTCTAATCAAAGATATATCACGATTGGCTCGGAATACTGTAGATTTTTTAACTAGTATAAGAAAACTTAAGGCTTTGAACATAAAAGTGGTGTTTGTTAACTATGATCAGACTTCGTCTGATAGTTCAGAATTTATGTTAACCATGTTAAGTGCCATTGCACAAGAAGAAAGTGCGAATACTTCCAAAAGAGTCCGTTTTGGAAAAAAGTTAAATGCACAACGTGGACGTGTTCCCAATCTGGTATATGGATACGATAAAATACCTGGAGATTATTTTGATTTGTCTATCAATGAACAAGAAAAAGGAATCGTTCAAAAAATATTTGAAATGTATACGGAAGAAAATATAGGAACAAGTGCAATTGCTCAAAAATTAAACGATCAGGGTATGAAAACGAAAAGGGGCTGCCAATTTACCCAGACTGGAATAAAACGAATACTTTCCAATGAAATTTATACAGGAAAGATAATCAATGGTAAAGAGGAAGTAAATGATTTTTTAACAGGAGAGAGAAGAGTACTGGAAGAAGAGCAGTGGATTATCAGGAATCGTCCAGAGCTTAAGATTATTGAAGAAGAAGTTTTTGAAAAGGCAAATAAGCTTATACAGAGTCGAAAAAATTCGTTTACCCTTGAAGGAAAGAAGCAGCAAAGTAAATATATCTTAAGTCAATTAATTCTATGTAGAGAGTGCCATCAGGCTTTTAGAAGAATTACCAGAACCTATAAGAATACATATCATACCTGGGTATGTTCTACGAGAAATATCAGAGGTAAAGCAGCTTGTGTCAATGCCCAGTCCATAGATGAAGAGGAAATAGTGAAAGAGATCGTAAATTATATGATTCTTATACTAAAGGAGTACAAGCAAAGTCTAAAAAGAGTTATGCAGAGTTATTATAATCGACAAGAAAATAAGGGTGATGGTATAGAAAAGACTTATAACAATATCAATAACGTAATTGAAAATTATAATACTGAAAAACAAAAATACATAATGCTTTTTACCAGTGATATCATATCCATAGAGGAATTAAAGGCAAAAGTAAAAGAACTGGATCAGAGAATTAATAAGGAGCAAATAAAGCTTGCAGCATTAAAGAATCTAGTAAATAAAGAGGATAAAAATATAAATTCTGACGAAAAAGCCGATACCATAGAAGTACTCATTGAGAAATATTTATTAAGTAATGCGCCACTTAGAAGATTTCTAGAAAGAATAGAGGTTGATAAAGAAAGTAAAGTTGATATTTATATTAAAAAACTTTTTGAATAGCCTGTATCTTATACAATAAAAAGATATGTATATCTAGATGTTATAATGTAAGCGTAAGCGGCCAGATGTGGATATACATATCTTTTAACTGTAGATACAGCTTAATCTTTTATTAATCCCCTGCTTTAATAGTATCAGCAAAAAATATTGTTATATAATAATATACATTTGTTACTCTTTATCTAAAAGCCAAAGAATGCTTACATTTAAAGCATCGGAAAGTGCGACTAATTCTATATCCGTTACAGGTCTCTTATAAGTCTCTATTTTGGAGATAGAGGTGCTTTCCATATTTACGCCGCGAATGGCTAATCTTGCTAATAAATCAACTTGAGTTATCTTCGGATTTCTTTTAAATCTTGCTTCTCTCACTTTATGACCAATCAGATTTTTCATAATTTTATCACTCCACTTTTCATATTTGGTTAACTGTTATACAATTACATAACCATATAAATTTTTTCTGCTAGTATTTTCGTAATTTAATTTTTTGCTGATATAACTTGATTATAGTGGAAGATTAATGTTATAATTTGCTCGAAAAGCAAACTAATATACAAAATAATCAATTATTATTTCTTGGAGAATCCAAGCATTAAAGCATATATGCACTTATCGGGGGTTATACAAATGAATATTAAAATTAAGGATATTTTTAATATACAATCTATTAATAAATTGATATATGAATTTTATCAAATTACCAATGTACCAATTGCTGTAGTTGACTCCTACGGCGATTTTGTTTGTAGTTATGGCTTTACAAACAAGTGCTCCTGTGCTAACTGCGAGTATGATGTGTTTCAATCTTATTGTCTGCATGAATACTGGGTAAATAATAATGTAATTAACGATATAAAAGAAGTAAGCTGTATCCATGGGCTAAAGATGTATCGATTATCAGTATACATAATGGAAACAGTGGTGGCTAACGTTTTCTTAAATATTTCTACGGAAATCCATGGAAATAATGATACTTTAGCAGAAGTGCTGCCTTTTATGGAAAATGCAGTAAGTGCTCTTAGTGACCTGCTTTCTAATGTCTTAGAAAGAAAGAATAGAGAAAGTGCCATTATTAGTAATTATGAAGAAATGAAGGTATCCTATGATAAACTCATATCAGTAAATTCGGAAATGCGCTTTAAGATATGGGAACTTGAACAAATCATACAACATGAAAAAAATGCGGGAAATAGGAATATAGACACAGGGCAGAAAAAATACATCATGGAGACTGTTACAGCTATTTCTGCCATGATAGAAACAAAAGATATTCTTACTGCCAGGCACCAGAGAAAGGTTGCATACCTAGCTTGTAAGATAGCAGCCAGATTAAAACTGAGCAGAGAACAGTGCGAAGGAATATATGTGGCAGCCTTGCTTCACGATATAGGCAAAATTGGAATACCAACAGAAATTCTTGGGAAAGCTGATAAATTAACAGAACTAGAATTTGAAGTGGTTAAGACCCATGTGAGTATAGGAAATACAATTCTAAAAGGGATTAGCTTCCCCTGGCCTGTGGCAGATATAGTTTATCAACATCATGAAAAAATCAATGGCAGCGGATATCCCCTTGGTTTAAACGGTGATGAAATATGTATAGAGGCAAAGATTATAGCTGTTGCAGATGTCGTAGAATCCATTACAGCACACAGGTCCTATAAACCATCTTTAAGCATGGCCTTTGCAATGGAGGAAATAAAAAAATATGCGGGTGTTTATTATGAGAAAGCTGTAGTAGATGCTTGTCTAAAGATTTATATGAATGGAACATACAATATTTCTGACGTTGATTATCAATTTATTCACAATATGGACTAAAAGAGCCATCAAACCATTCTATTATAGGACATCTGTACATAAAGATGTTACAGAACGTCTTGGTCAGATTAACCCATCTCTAGCTAACAGGGCTAGAGTAGTATTGGATCTGAATAAATCTGAGAGACATATTAGAGGCGGCCTTGCAACTAAGGAAAAATACCTTCACAAAACAAAATATAGTCAGGTATTTTAGTTAGAACACGTGAATTCAGGATAGGACCGGGCTTTGGAGTATAAAGCATTACCGGTTCTATTTTCATGGGAAGAAAGACTTACAAAAAAAAGGGATTTATCCAATTAATTTTAGGTAGCATAATTATAGTATCTATGTTATAATAGTTTCGTAGGTACTTTTAGCTAATGGTATCATGCCTTGGTTTGCAATTATTTATTAAAAAATTAACAATATTACAAAA
Organism: Anaerocolumna sp.; assembly: GCA_031975295.1. Lineage (GTDB taxonomy): Bacteria > Bacillota > Clostridia > Lachnospirales > Lachnospiraceae > Anaerocolumna. Next base: position 3,600 of record DALYNO010000177.1, read on the forward strand.
TTAGTTGACGAATCAAGGTTAATTTGTTAAAATGCATCTGTAAATTAGCGAAGGAGAAGAAAATGGAGAAAAATATTGTAATTGTTGGTGCTGGCTATTCCGGTATACTAACAGCTAAAAAATTAGCTAAAAAATTTAAAAAAAATAACGAAGTTAAAATTACTATCATTGATAAGAATCCATTTCACACGATGCTTACTGAACTTCACGAAGTTGCAGCCAATCGCGTTGATGAAGACAGTATAAAAATTAGTTTGAAAAAAGTATTTGCAGGTAGAAAAGTTGAGGTAAAACTTGATACTGTAAATTCAATAGATTTTACTGGTAAAACAGTAATCGGAGCAAATCAGTCCTATAAATACGATGTTTTAGTAATGGCAGCTGGATCTAAGCCTACATTTTATGGGGTACCTGGTGCAGAGGAATTCACATTTAAGTTATGGTCATATGATGATGCAATTCTTTTAAAAGATCATATTCATAACACTTTCCGTAAAGCTGCAATTGAAACAAATGCAGAAGAAAGAAGAAAATTACTTAGTTTCTATGTAGTTGGTGCAGGTTTTACTGGTGTTGAAATGATTGGTGAATTAGCTGAATATGTTCCTATTTTATGCGAAAAATATGAAATAAACAGAAGCGAAGTTTCTCTATATAATGTTGATGGATTAAGCAGACCAATTCCTAATCTTCCTGAGAAGCTTTCAGATAAAGTAACAAAACGACTTAACAAAATGGGTGTAAACCTTATTATGAATGCAACTGTATCAAGTGTTGGAAGCGATTTTATCGAACTAAAACAAAATGATAAAGTACTTCATAATGTAGCGGGAACCGTAATCTGGGCAGCTGGTATTCAGAGTGCAGATGTTACACAAGAAGCAGGAAAAACTTTAGAAATTACCCGTGGTGGACGTATCCAAGTAGACAGCTACCTTCGTTCCACTAAGGATAATAACGTATATATTGCAGGGGATAATATGTACTTTGTACCTGAAGGGGAAGAACGTCCTGTACCTCAGATGGTTGAGAACTGCGAACAATGTGCAGATGTAATTGCGCACAACATAGTGAATGATTTAACAGGTCATGGTGAAAAAGAAACTTACAAACCAGCTTTCCATGGTGTAATGGTTTGTATCGGAGGACGTTATGGTGTAGCACATGTTGGTCTTCCTAACTTTATGTTTAGTCTACCTTCTTTCCTAGCCATGTTTGCTAAGCACTTTATTAATATTATCTATTTTATTCAGGTACTTGGATGGAATAAGATATTTAGTTACATTAGACATGAATTCTTTACAATAAGAAACTGCAGAAGTTTTGTAGGTGGACATTTCTCAAATCGTACTCCTAGCTTCTTACTTGTAGCATTGAGGGTATGGCTTGGTGCAGTATGGGTATTTGAAGGTATCGTTAAGATAGTAGAAGGTTGGTTTGATAAGCCTATGCTTACTGGCTTCTTTGGTGGAGCAAATTCTTGGTATAACGGTATTCTTGGTGTTGTAAGTAGTGCAGCGGGTGCAGTTACAGATGCAGTTTCCTCAGCAACAACTGCTACAGATACAGTTGCAGCTGCAGCAGACGCAGTAGCTAGTGCATCAGGTGCAGTAGCAGCAAGTGCAGATGCAGTAGCATCAGCTTCAGGAGCAGCAGCTGGCGGAGCGGCAGAAGCAATAGGCCAAGTGCTTGTTAACTTTAATATTTTTGGTTTAGTAAAAGTTATTTTTGTAAGTGGTAAACAATTAGCAGAATCATCTTTAGGTGATTTGGCATTTAAATTAGATATTCCTGCAATGAACTGGTTTGTAGAAAAGGTTATTTTATCCAGTGATGGCATTCAATTAGCAATGCAGATATTTATTGTATTAGCAGAGATTTTAATTGGTCTAGCATTAATAGGTGGTTTATTTACAACACCAGCAGCAGCTGTATCATTAGTGCTTCAATTTATGTTTGTAGCAACAACTGGATTATATTTAAATACATTCTGGATGATTTTTGCCGGAATCGCCGTACTAATTGGAGCAGGTAGAACATTAGGACTTGATTATTATGCAATGCCAGCTCTTAAGAAAGCTTGGAAGAATATACCAATAGTTAGGAAGTTGTATATTTATAATGATTAATCAAAATGCAAAAGAGATTAACGCCTTAGAGCTCTTAAAGTTTGAAGATGCCCTAGGATACGTTATGAAAGAATCTGATAAGGTATTATTAAAATCACCACTGGTAATCAGAGAGTATACCAAGCATTTATCAAATTCACACGGTAAATTAATACGTGCCAATTCTGTATTAATTTGTGCGGAAGATGAAAATGGTATGGTCCATCCCAATGCAGTGAAGATAGCAGCAGCAATAGAAATACTACATCTTGCTACTCTGGTGCATGATGATATTATAGACAATGCAGATTTACGAAGAGGAGAAATTACTCTTCAGAAGAAATACGGTAAAAAAACTGCCGTAATCTGCGGAGATTATCTACTATGTGCAGCGCTAAACTTAGTATCTTCTATATCAAATAAAGAAGAATATTTAAATATCAACATGCCTAATTATATAGGCAGGGTATGTATTGGGGAATTAGATCAGCATATCAATAATTTTAATTTAGATTTATCTGTTTATAAGTATTTGAAGATTATATCTGGTAAGACTGCAGCTTTATTTGAAGCATCCTTTTTCTCTGGTGCAGTTTTCTCAGGTACCAGTGAGGCAGAATGCAAGAGATATAAACAACTGGGATTTAATATAGGTATGATTTTTCAATTAACAGATGATTGTATTGATTTTGATGCAACTGTGGATGAAGCTAAGAAGCCGGTTCAATCCGATTTCGAGCAGGGAGTTATTACCCTACCGCTGATCCATGCTTTTAAAAACAAAATCGGATTAAGAGAAAAAGCGGCTGATGCTGGAATTTCCAGAGAAGAGATTAATGAAGCGGTAAATGTTACAGGAGGTTTAGGATTTACTAAACTTACTGTAAATAGATATTATAAGAAATCACAAAAAATTATAGATGAATTAAAGATCTCAGAAACAAAACGTAACAGACTGTCAATGCTATTGGATAAAGCAGCTAGACTAGCATAATGAAATGATTAACATAGATTTGCCAATTGAATCATTGGTTAACCAGTAATTAGATTTGGCAAATCTATGTATATAAGCCTTATTTACATAAGCAACATATTTGTATATAACAAAACATAGGTTATGCAACTACAAACTACATTTATCCTGGATTGGTTTATAATGATAATAAAATTTTTAGATTATGTTGAATTAAGAACGAAGATAACAAGTTTATTTGCTTTTCTCATGACGATTGCGTATTTGCTTTATAAGGAAGAAAAGATAAATATAAAATTAACCTTACTATTCTTTACATCCATGTTCTTATTTGATATGACGACAACTGCTATTAATAATTATATTGACAGCAAGCAAGACCCTGATAGCATGTATTATAAAAAGGGGTTAGCACTTGGTATTATACTATTTTTGTTAGGATTGAGTACAGTTTTAGGTATTTACTTGGCCTATTTAACTGACATTGTTATATTATTAGCAGGCGGAATGTGTTTTGTCTTTGGTGTTTTATATACTTATGGACCGGTTCCTATCTCTAGACAACCATTGGGTGAAGTGTTATCGGGTTTCTTTTATGGCGTAATGATACCATTTATCATTATTTATATAAATACACCAACTGGTCAACTACTTAACTTACATTATAGCTTAGAGAGTGTTTCTGTTGAGGTAAAAGTTGTACCCATTCTTACCTTATTGTTATTTGCTGTTGTACCCTTTTGTACCACTGCAGCAATTATGCTGGCTAATAACATTTGTGATGTAGAAAAGGATATTAAAGTAAAGAGACATACCCTTCCATATTATATTGGTGAAAAAGCAAACTATTTATTTGCTGCACTATATTACATCAGTTATGGTGCTATACTTCTTATGGTGGTGCTGAAGGTGTTACCAATCACCTGTATGTTAACCTTATTAACTATATTTTTTGTTCAGAAAAATATAAAACTATTTCTAGAAAAACAAGAGAAATCAGTTACATTTGTATTGTCTATTAAAAACTATCTTTTGATAATGGGTTCCAATGCAGTTTTTATTTGCCTGGGTGCGATAGTTTTTTAACAAACTTTTGAAGAAATTTACAGTAAGTTTTTTCTCAGTTTATCAAACTG
>DALYNO010000178.1:0-7803 GCA_031975295.1 Anaerocolumna sp.
ATAATGTTAAAGCTACCTTTTTTGTAATTGGTAAAACAGACGAAGAATCTAAAAGACTTTATCAGCGAATCGTAAATGAAGGGCATACATTAGGTATGCACTCTTTTTCGCATGATTACAAAAATATATACAATTCCCTAGAAGATTTTGAGAAAGACTTTACAAAGATAAGGGATTTGTTATATGATACTACTGGATACTTTCCTAATATATTCCGTTTTCCAGGAGGAAGCGGCAATACAGTTAGCAGGAAAGATGTGTCTGTTTTTATTGAATATCTGAACAAAGAATCTGTCGTTTATTACGACTGGAATGTTACCAATGGAGATGCCACCGGTAAACCGCTGACTCCCGAAGAATCCTATAATAATATTTTAGACGGTGTAAAATTACATAATCGATCAATTGTATTGATGCATGATACAGATAAAAAAGAAAGTACTGTACAATCTTTGGAAGAAGTTCTAAAGACACTTACAGAGAACAATGCAAAATTACTGCCTTTGAATGATGATGTAATTCCCATACAACAAGTAAGTACCAGTTCAAATGAACTGAAAAAATAATGTATGATACACAGGAGGATAAGATATGGGATTTTTTAAGGATTTTAAAGAAGATTTATCACAGGCTGTTAACGAACTTTTACCAGATGAAGTTTTAGAGGAAACACCAGTTGTTAATACTTTAGAAGATGATGTGAATGAGACAAAAGAGGATGTTAGTCAGGCCATAACGGATGTTGACGTGGATGAAAATGATGATGAAGAGATGTTGAATGCACTTTTGGCTGAAGAAGATAGAAAAATGGAAGAAATTCTACCGGAAGAAGAAAATACTATACAAAGAAATGATTTTAACAAGTCAGACGATTCTGAACCAGTAGAATATGATGACACTGAAGTTACTATTATTACCAAAACCACAGTGATAAGTGGTAATATGCATTCTGATGGTTCACTGGAGGTTATGGGTACTATTAATGGTGATGTAACTTGTCAGGGTAAATTATCGGTAATTGGTTCTGTAACAGGAAATTGTACTGCAGGTGAAGTATATGTAGGTTCCAAAAGACTAGTAGGTAGTATAACTTGCAGAAATAGTGTTAAAATTGGTCTTGGAACTGTAATTCTTGGTGATATAAAAGCTTCTGAAGGAACTATAGCAGGTGCTGTAAAAGGTGATATTGATATTAATGGACCTATTGTCATTGACTCTTCAGCAATTATTAAGGGTAACATTAAAGCACAGTCAATTCAAATAAATAATGGCGCAGTCATTGAAGGTTTTTGCTCTCTGTCCTATGCATCTATAGATATTGATAATATATTTGAATAGCTGGAGGTATTTTTTAAATGAAGGAATATAAAAGAGTCTTGTTGAAACTAAGTGGAGAGGCTCTGGCTGGTAGTAATAAAACAGGTTTTGATGAAGCAACCTGTGTTACAGTTGCTAAGCAGGTAAAACACCTGGTAGATAAAGGCGTAGAAGTTGGTATTGTAATCGGTGGAGGTAATTTTTGGAGAGGAAGATCCAGTGAGACCATTGACCGCACAAAAGCTGACCAGATCGGGATGTTAGCCACAGTGATGAACTGTATTTATGTATCAGAAATTTTTAGGTATGTAGGAATGAAGACTCAAATTTTAACTCCTTTTGAATGCGGAAATATGACTAAGTTATTTTCAAAAGACAGAGCAAATAAGTATTTTGAAAAAGGCATGGTTGTATTTTTAGCTGGTGGTACTGGTCATCCGTATTTTTCAACAGATACAGGTGTAGTACTTAGAAGCATTGAATTAGAGGCTGACACTATTCTTATGGCAAAAGCTGTAGATGGTGTATATGACAGTGACCCTAGAAAGAATCCTCAAGCTAAAAAATACACAGAAATCAGTTTAGAGGAAGCTTTGGCCAAAAAATTAGGTGTAGTAGATTTGGCGGCTACCGTTTTATGTATGGAAAATAAAATGCCTATGCTAGTATTTGCTTTAGAAGAAGAAAATAGTATTGTAAATGCAGTGATGGGTAATTTTAACGGAACTAGAGTAACAGTGTAACCAAATTTAAAGGAGAAAATTATGGATTCAAGAATTGAAGTTTACGAAAGCAAAATGACAAAGTCATTAGATAATTTAAAAGAGGAATTTTCAACTATTCGTGCCGGTAGAGCAAATCCACATCTACTTGACAAACTAAGAGTTGATTATTACGGAACTCCTTCTGCATTACAGTCCGTAGCGAATATCTCTGTACCAGAACCAAGGGTAATTCAGATTCAACCTTGGGAAAGTAAATTAATTAAGGATATTGAAAAAGCTATTATTGCTTCTGATTTAGGATTAACTCCTAATAATGATGGTAAAGTTATCCGCTTAGTATTCCCTGAACTTACAGAAGAAAGACGTAAGGACCTTGTAAAAGATGTTAAGAAAAAGTCTGAAAATGCAAAAGTAGCAATAAGAAATATCCGTAGAGATGCTAATGATGCTATTAAGAAACTTAATAAGAGTAATGAAATTTCAGAAGATGAAGTTAAAGTATTAGAAGATAGTGTTCAGAAATTTACAGATAAATATATTGCAGATGTAGATAAGCTTACAGAAGATAAATCGAAAGAAATCCTAACTGTATAAGTTTTTTACAAGAGGCTGTTATGAAATGCAAGTATTAAACTACCCATATCTTACCACTGAGATGTTAGTCTCATAAAGAGGATTCATCTCGTTAGAGAAATGATTTTTCCAAGGTAAGATATTGGTGGTTTAATATTATATATTTTTATAGCAGTCTCTTTCATTATAAATTAATATGGAGGTCTCCATGGGAGATAATTTTGAACAGGACGGATTAAAAGTTCCAGAACATATAGCAATTATTATGGATGGTAATGGAAGATGGGCAAAGAAGAGGTTTATGCCAAGAAACTATGGGCATGCTCAAGGTAGTAAAGCTGTAGAAAAAATATGTGAAGAAGCCTATAAGATGGGTGTCAAATATTTAACGGTGTATGCATTTTCCACGGAAAATTGGAACAGACCGTCTGATGAAGTAGATGCATTAATGAAGTTGCTTAGAAATTATATGAAAGATTGTATAAAAACCAGTACAAAGAACAATATGCGGGTACGTATTATCGGCGATACCAGCAGATTAAGTGAAGATATTAGAACAAGTATTATAGAATTAGAAAAAACATCAGCGGTGAATACAGGTCTAAACTTTCAGGTGGCCTTAAATTACGGTGGCAGAGATGAAATATTACGAGGCATTAAAAATCTTGCTAGTGACGTATTAAATGGGTCTGTTGGTTTAGAAAATATAGATGAGCTATTATTTAACAATTATTTAGATACCAAAGGAATACCAGAACCAGATTTATTAATCAGAACAAGTGGTGAAAAGCGTTTATCTAACTTTTTACTATGGCAGCTAGCCTATACAGAGTTTTATTTTACTGATATATTATGGCCTGATTTTACAAAAGCTGAATTAATTAAGGCTATAGAATACTATAATAGTAGAAAGAGAAAGTTTGGCGGTTTAGATACAGATTAAATATTATGTAGTATTTCTATAAACGTAGGTAATCAGTATGCCGAGACTGCTATATGTTAGGAGGAAAATATATGTTTTGGGCTAGATTTCGCAGTTCTGTTATTTTAATGGCAGTTGCCATAGCGGTTTGTGTATTGGGTGGTAATTACTTATTTGCTACCATTGGGATTATATCTCTAATTGGATTAATGGAGTTATATCGAACAATACAAATTCATAAAAGTTCTGTTGGTCTGGTAGGCTATGTTAGTGCAATTTTATATTTTGGGTTTCTATACTTTTATTTATTAAAATATAGTCTGCTATTCATGATAGGATGTCTGCTTTTATTTATGTTTGTATATGTTTTTGCTTTTCCAAAGTACCATATAGGTGATATAACTTTGGCCTTTTTTGGAGTTTTTTATGTTGCAGTTATGTTAAGCTTCGTTTATCAAATAAGAATCCTTCCAGATGGAGCTTTTTTAGTTTGGCTTGTATTTATTGGTGCCTGGGGTTCTGATACTTGTGCCTATTGTGTAGGTATGCTCATAGGTAAGACTAAATTTCTTCCTAAATTAAGCCCAAAAAAATCTTTAGAAGGGTGCATAGGTGGAGTAGTTGGAGCAGCACTTCTAGGATTTATTTATGCTACCATATTTAAAGGACAGATATTAGGTGTTTCGAATCCAGGTTTAACTTTTGCAATTATTTGCGGATGTTCTAGTGTGATTTCACAGCTTGGAGATTTAGCGGCTTCGGCTATTAAGAGAAATTATGATATCAAAGATTATGGTAAATTAATTCCAGGTCATGGTGGAATTTTAGACCGTTTTGATAGTATTATTTTTGTGGCGCCTATTGTATATACCCTTGCGTTGGTTCTAAAGTAGAATATTCATAATAAAAGTAAAGTAACAATTAAGAAAGATTTAATAATAAAACACAAATTTACTGTAACATTTATTAGAATTTAGTGTACAATAGAATTACTACTAATAATCTAAACAGGGTTTGCGTGTAAAAAACCGTTCTAATAATTTGCTTATGCTTATGAGATAATATAAATGCAAATAAGGAAGATCTTTTGAAAACGGTAATTACTATTTCTGTATAAGACCCAGAAAAATGAGTGATAATACCTAAATCATGAAGAGGTTGTTAGATAGTTGATATCAATTTAGGCAGGCATACATCAGAGTAAATGAAAATACAGAAAGGAATGTCAAAGACATAAAGGTTACTTTAGTCTCTGGCAGTAACTCATTAGAAACAGGTGGGTTATCATGTGGTTTTAGAATGAAGAATATATCGATACTTGGCTCTACCGGATCTGTTGGCACTCAAACCTTGGAGGTAGTAAGGGACAATAAGGATTTAAGGGTAACGGCACTTGCGGCAAATAATAATATTGCTTTATTAGAAACACAAGTAAGAGAATTTATGCCAAACATAGTATGTGTATGGAATGAAGAAAAAGCAAAAGAGTTAAAGTTACAATTAAGAGATTTAAATGTAAAAGTTGTATCTGGTATGGACGGACTGATTGAGTGTGCTACTATTGACAGTGCAAATATTGTAGTAACCGCCTTGGTTGGAATGATTGGTATAAGACCAACGATTGAAGCAATTAAAGCAGGCAAAGACATTGCATTAGCCAATAAAGAGACACTGGTTACAGCTGGGCATATTATTATGCCACTTGTTAAAAAACATAAAGTAGCCTTATTGCCCGTTGATAGTGAGCATTCAGCTATTTTCCAGGCGATTAACGGTGAAGAAGGGAATGAAATAAGTAAAATTATTTTAACCGCTTCCGGAGGTCCTTTTCGTGGTAAAAAGAAACAGGATTTAGAACATATTACGGTAGAAGATGCTCTAAAGCATCCTAATTGGTCCATGGGCAGAAAGATTACTATAGATTCTTCTACCATGGTAAATAAAGGACTTGAGGTTATGGAGGCTAAGTGGTTATTTCAGGTTGATTTGGACAGAATACAAGTAGTAGTCCAACCGCAAAGTGTAATTCATTCAGCCGTTGAATTTGTGGATGGAGGAATTATTGCACAGCTTGGAACGCCAGATATGAGACTTCCCATACAGTATGCCTTATATTATCCGAAACGTATTCAGTTAAATGGTGCCAGAGTTGATTTCTTTAAACTAGGTAATCTTACATTTGAAGCACCGGATTTTGATACTTTTACAGGCCTTAGATTAGCCTATGAAGTAGCCAGAGAAGGTGGTAGTAAACCTACAGTTTATAATGCAGCCAATGAGTTAGCTGTGGCTGAATTTTTAGAACGTAAAATTAAATACCTTGAAATTACAGAAATAATAGAAGAAGCAGTCTGTCATCATAAAAGAATTGAAAACCCAAGTGTTTCTGAAAGTCTTAATATTGAGCAGGAAACATATGATTTTATTAGGCAAAGAATAGAAAGTTCCAGATTAAAATAAAATAGGAGGTAATGTACATTTGAATATTATAATTGCTTTATTGATATTTACTGTTATTATTGTTATTCATGAATTAGGTCATTTCCTGTTGGCTAAGAAGAATGGTATATTTGTAACAGAATTCTCCGTAGGTATGGGTCCAAGATTAATAACTTTAGTTAAAACAGCAAATGGTTATAGACCAAGATTTTTATTATCTCAGCATGATTTTGAACATACACAGGAATGGAGGGATACTACCAAATATTCCTGGAAGGTTTTCCCCATTGGTGGTTCCTGTATGATGCTTGGGGAAGATGAATCCATAGAAGATGATAGAGCCTTTAATAAAAAAGGTGTTTGGGCTAGAATTTCAGTAACATTAGCCGGACCAATATTTAATTTTATATTAGCGTTTATACTTGCAATGGTATTAATTGGAATAATAGGTTATGACCCCGCTAAAATAACAATTGTAGAAGAAAATTCACCTGCTGAGGCAGCTGGTCTTATGGCAGAGGATACCTTAACTAAAATAAATGGAAATAAGATAGATATTGGCAGAGAATTTTTTGTTTACCTGCAGATGCATCCGTTAAGTGAACAAAATGTTGAACTAACATATGTTCGAGATGGGGTAACCCATGAAACCACAGTATCTCCTAGATATGTTAAAACATATAGTATTGATAATAATCTCCAGATAGATGAAAGTGCAACTATTACAGCTGTTAAAGAGGATAATCCCTTTGCTGTTGCAGGAATGAAAAAAGGAGACGCTATTGTTAAAATAAATGATGTAGCGGTTGCTAATAGAGAAGGACTTGTTAAATATCTTCAGGAAAACCCTTTGACAGGTGATCAAATTTCTATTACTTATGTAAGGGACGGAGCCCAAAATACTGTTTCAGTAACTCCTGACGTTAATGGAAGTTACAAAATGGGAGTCTCTGTGAACTTAGCTAGAGAAAAAGTTGGTGCTCTGGGCGTAATTAAATATAGTGCCATTGAAGTTAAATATTTAATTGTTTCAACAGTACAAAGTTTGGGTCAATTAATAACTGGTAAAGTTAGCAGTGATGATATAGCTGGACCTTTGGGAATTGTAAACTATATTGGAAATACTTATGAAGAAAGTAAAAGTGATGGTTTATTAATGGTATTTCTTAACCTGGCTAATATTAGTATTTTATTAAGTGCTAACCTGGGTGTAATGAACTTATTACCAATTCCTGCTCTCGATGGAGGAAGATTTATATTTTTAATATTAGAAGTATTTAGAGGCAAACCGGTAGACCAATCCAAAGAAGGTCTTGTCCATATGATTGGTTTTGTAGCATTGATGATTTTAATGGTATTTGTTATGTTTAATGACTTGAGTAATATATTCTAACCATACTGGAATAAGGAATATGCTTATTTTGTTAAAATAGATTAACGCTCCATTAATTGGACACTTATACATTTATATATATGACTTAGTGAATAGAATAATATATTCACTAGGTCATTATTTGTTGTATGGGAAAATTCTCTGAATTTTCTATACAATAAGTGTCTTACCGGGCGGAATGCATATGACGCACCTATAAAAGATTGTCACTTGCTTGACAGCGCGTGAATGTGCTTTACACTTATGTTCTAGTAAAGATGAATAATGTACAACTCTACTACATATATAAAGCCCTATGAGAAAAAATAAAAAAATTATTATTATTTTTATGAATGTTAATTTCTTACTTTCTATATCATATAATGGATATGGTATAAATTTACAGAATCATCATAGTATGATGAACAATATGAATTATATATGATTTATTAGGA
>DALYNO010000179.1:0-7787 GCA_031975295.1 Anaerocolumna sp.
TTTGAAACTGTGCATCGATACCAAGAAGCTGCAATATTAGTGTGGTTTTACCGATTTGAGGTGGTCCATAAATTGCAACCAACTTTTCTCCCTCCACAGTCTTTTGGGCTGTAGAAGCCTTATATATTACTTTCTTCCGGATTTCCTCTACTGTATTTTTCTGCCAAGTTTCTCTATCATCTAAATACTTCTCCAATGTCATATTCTTTTCTAGTGACCTCCTTGCATATGATATCTAAATCATTATCAGTTTTATTAATTGCTATCATGGCACTAGTTTTCTTAAACATTTTTTTATTAACACCAGATGCAGCAATCAAATTTTCCTCAATTCTGTCTCTTATCACTTGCATTGCCTCATCATACGAATCCAAGTACTTTGTTTTTATCTGAGATTGGATTGAAATAATTGCATTCTGTGCAGAACTTAATTCCGTACGTTTTAAACGATTAATATCTTGTACAACTGCAACGCTTAAAGTTCCTGCAACTATTAGTCCTGCTGCAGCTGCAACAATAGGAACTGATACTCCTAAAGCAGATGCAATTGCTGGAATAGCATCTACAACACCATCTGCCAATATATCAACACCAGTAATCCCCAATGTTCCAAGCACAACTTTATCAACACTACCTATTTTTTCAGAAATCTCTTTATAGCTTACTTGTAACTTCTCATTTACTGATTCAGGTATAATAAGGCTATTATTTAACTCTGCACTCTTATTAAGAGTAGCTAAACCAAAATGTTCAGCACCTAATTCAGCAATTACTTTCATTGTTTCTGCTGGATTATCATGTTTAGGCTGTGGCATATTTGTTGTTTTAGTCAGTAATGCTGCAGCATCATGCATTATATTCTGTCTTTTTTGAATGCATTCCTCAGTAGGCACAATATCCCCACCATCATCAAATACAGACAACTCTGAGCTTTTATCTTCAATCAAAATGGTTCTACACTCATTATCCTCTACTGCTTCTAAACTTGTCTGAGTAATTGCTTTAAAAAAAGCATACTGAAAATCGTATACACCATTTTCACGTTTTAATGCTGCTTCAACTCGTGCCCTAGCTCGCTTTATATCATCAACATTTTCGCCAAATACAGTTCTTCGGATTATTCGTGTATCTTTTACTCCCAATTGTTTAGCATATGACGAATCACTGAAGATTTTTTCTAATCGCTCTCTACTAGATATGAACGACTTGTCCAGCGCACTATCAAGCTTTTTCTCCACCTTAGTTCTCCTATCTTTTACAACCTGATCAAAAGCCTTTAAGTACGAAGAATTTTCAAGATGAATTTCAATCATGTCACCTGTATCTGATCCCAAAGCATCCTTTATTGTTGACAACTCTGGTCTTAATTCATCCTCAATAATTTCATAAATATATTGTGTGCAATTCTTCCTTGCGGTTTCTATAGAATTACAATATTTATAGATTGCTTGCTTTAATTCATTTATCCATACTTCGTTTAAATATGAATCCTCATATTCACCTACGCATACAATTCTATCTTCTTGGCCTTTTTCGATATTCATAACTTCAATACAAGTCTGTTTTACCGCAGCATTTCCATCATAGCTTAAATCAGATTGACTTATTGTATAGATTAAACTGCTACCAAATTTTTCATGGATCTTATCAAGTAGTATTTTATTGTCATACTTCGAAAAACTAGATTCATTAAAAACAAATACAGATGTGTCTGAACACTTAACAGAGAAGTCAATCAAACTTCTCCAATAATCATTCTTCTTTTCAAATCCAGGTAATAACATAAAAGCATATGATTCATTATTCAGATGCTTAAATGGAACCCTAAGTTCTAGATACATTGTATTTTGATTAGATGATTCACCAGAAGAAGCCTTCTTAAATGTCTCTGAATCCATTTGTACATATTCGCGGATGTAATTTCCATTATCTTGTTTTACAAGACATACTGCATACATTTCAGGACTCTTGCATAACCCATTTTCACATATGAAGACAGGTATTTTTTCTCCCACACCAGTTGCAATATTGAAATAATCCTCACTCAATCCATAAAAATTCTTCATGAGCGTAGATTTTCCCGCCCCTTGTAATCCCGAGATACAAATTATTCCTTTCCCCATCATTTCATTTGCTATTACAATTTTTCTTAATGCTCCTAAAATATTCTCATGGGACTTTCTCAAACTTCTCTCTGTGCTTCCACTAATCATTCCAGAAGTCGCATTAAGAAGTTCAAGGCAATTATTCTCTATGTTTTGTAAAATATCATATGAAACCATGTTTCCAGCCTCCTCTGTCGTATTCCTACTTGTATTCTCGTTCTTTTAATACGAAATAAATAACTGCAACTACACACATAAACCACATCAGATAAATTTTCTGCATTCTACTTTTCTTTTCATTCATTTTCTTCACCCCTTATCTGTATCTATCAAGTATTTTTGTTAATGTTTCCTTCTTTTCTTCTCTGAGTTTGTCAGGTCTAAGTATTTCAACCTTATCGCCCTGGCTCAGTAGCCACATAAGGCATCCTTTACCATAACCCTCTGTTCAATAGTGCATTCGTGTTCATACTGTTCAACGACTCTTGCCGTGGGAAGTCTATCCAAAATAGGCTCCGGATTCTGACCGTAGAATTTCAGTTTTACTGTCATTAAATGTCCAGCATACATAAACTGAATTCTTTTGCGAAATTCTCCTTCTTCAAATCTATTTGAATAAGCCGTCTTAAACTTCTCATCCAAATGCTTGTAAATTTAATCCTGTCTAAAAATTGCTGGGTAATTGTACTTATGCACATATTTCCCGTCGCCATCTATTTCAACGATAAATGCGTTCAAATAGAAACGGACGTACATATCAAGTGTACAGAATTTTTTTGATTCTTTACTCATAAACATCCCTCATAGACGCTTTGTTACCACCTATTATCTGTAACCTCATTAATATCTGTAAGCACCGAGTCTACCCATATTGCTTTCATTATTGTCCACAAATTACTTAATGACTCGCTCAATAGTTTTGTATCCGCGCTCACTTGAACCATGATTTCGTTTTTTTCAGATACTGTATTTAACATTTCTATCAGCACTGCAAGTCTCTCTAGGACATTTTTAATATCTGTAAGACTTTCTTTTCCATTGGCATTAACTTTACATAATTCTCCACTTGCAACTTTAAATGCTTCATTTATAGCCGCTCTGTTTTTTGATCCTTCATCAATCATTAAACATTTATTTTCCTCAACTGCACTATGAAGATATGTATTTAATCCCCCAATTGCCCCATTTACCTCAATAACCTTCGCACTCATAGCAGCTATATTAGCTTTTATTACTTCAATCTCAGAGCAAAAACGATTATTTATCTCAGATGAATGTAAACAAATGACCTCTTCCAAATATTTTTTATTCTGTTCAGCTATTATTTTGTTTTCATTTCTTAACTCTAGTAACTCCGTCTGAAGTGACAGAAAATTTTTTCTATCTATCAATCCAAGTCTCGACCACAAACTCATTCAAATCACGTCTCCATTTCTAACACATTAAGTATACATTCTGCTGATTCCATTATAGGAGCACATTTATCTCTTAATGAATCTATATCAATCTTTCCTTCATTTGCTTCTTCTTCAAGTTTCTCCATTTTTTCTATACTGCTCTTCATTTCTTTTTCTTGATTGATTATTCTTGTATCCAATCTAGATGTAAACTCACTCATTATATGCTCGGCATATTTTTTAAGTTTTTTGTTAAACTCAACTTCTGCTCTCTCTATTACCCTTTCTGCCTTCATCCCCAAGGCATCTGTTTTTGCTTTTCCTGGTTGCATTTTAAGCACTTTAAGAAACTCAGAATCATTCTTCGAAAGATGCTCCTTTACATATTGCATAACTGTTCCTTCAAGATCTCTTTTGGCTTTATTTTGTTCATCCTGAATAATTTCAACCAAATCTGGAAATCTAGTTTTTGTCTTGGTCTTTAACCCATCAAATATGGTCGAAATATCCATCATACACTGCTTTTCTGTTTTAGAAACATCCGGCTGTATAGAAGCTCGAAAATCAGCTAATACTTTATCAACATCAATCTGATCCTCTATACTACGTGAATACTCCTTTTCTCCAAGTCCCAAAAAATCCTTTACCTTTTCCACTTTATCGCATACCCAGTCCCATGCGCTTCTGAAAAACCCCATTATTTAGCCCCCTTTCTCTCTAGAGACTCTATTGCACGAAATATTTCATTCTTTAACTTATAAGCTTCTCGCTTAATCTCATCACTTTCATCTTGTAATGATTTTTTTTCAATGGACATTTTTGTAATTTGTTTACGCAAAGCTTCAGCTCCTTGTTCGGCCAAATCTATTTGCTTTTCCTGCTCCTTAAGATCCTTCTTGGAAATGTTCATCATTTGTTTTTTGCATCTAATATAAAGTTCCTGTATATCAGCAATTTTTAGCTCACGATACTTTGCAATCAAATTGTTTTCAAGCTTCCCCCTTAATGCATTGATTCCTGCATTTATCTCAATAAGTGCACGACTTTCTTCGTCATAAGATAATCTGTTAATATCATATCTGCGGCTGTCTACCACTCTCTTGACATAGCTTTCCAAGGCTGAATAATCATTGTCTGAAAACATTTGCGGATTTTCTCTTTCTTCATCTGATAAACTAAGCCATCTTCTCATCAATAAATCCATCTTTGCAGATGTCAAAATAACTCTATTTCGAACAGTTCTATCATTCGTATATCGCTTGGCTTCGATTAATTGCTTCACCCATAAGGAAACTATTTTCTCACAATCCTCATCGTTATCTTTCAAGTCTTTTTGGGTTGCAACAATATATGCTTTCTTCGCGTCAGTACAATCTAATACAGTTGTAATTATTTCATTTCCTTCAGCCGTAAGTGCAGCTGTTGGAACAGCAATAAGCACAGCATCTGCTTTTTTAATATAATCACGAGTTATATCGGAACGATATTTAACAGGATCTTTTAATCCCGGAGTATCTACAAAAACAACCTCAGCTGGCATATTAAATATATGTCTGTCTATTCCCACCTCAACTTCTGATACAAAAAGGTGTTCATCTGTTTGTGAAGACGTATATTTCTTTACAATCTTCTTCAACTCTGCAAGATTCTTACATTTAATAGACAAATCCTCATGTCCAACCCATTCGTTTTCCATCTTAATAACAGATGGGTCTTCAAGTTTTGCTCTTAAGCTTGACTTTCCGACTTGTTTACTAATTCGAGCACTATCTTTTAGCTTCATCCACTGTTTTTTATCATGAAATTTGATATTGATGTAGAACCCATCTGTAGATCTGAATTTTGTTAATGTGGCAGTTTCTGGATTGACCTCTACAGAGGCAATTTCAGCACCCATCAATGCATTCATAAGGTAGGATTTTCCTGCCTTCATTACTCCAACAATTGCAATTTGAAACTCTGCATTCTTACACTTAAGGATAAGGTTTTCAATATCTCCTGATATTTCTTCTGTATATCCTGGCAAATGCCCCAACTCAGCTAGTAACTTAACTTTTTTTAACACTCTATCTGTTTTTTGCGCAGTAATATTCCAAATAATTTCTTCAGATAGTGTATCATCCTTTACTATTTCAGAAATCTTTTTTATAGCTTCTATTGTACTTTCGCTAGACGTATCTCGCTTTAAAGGATGAATGTATCCACAAGAAGGACACACTCGTTGCCAAGTTAAAATCTCCTTTTGGCATTCTGGACATCTAACCTTAGCATACTCCTCCATCTTAGATATCCTTGTATTTTGAACCGACAATTCTTCCTTATATTGCTTATAAAAAGCAACAATGGTTTGTCTAACCATTAGTACTCCAGCTGCTATATCATTTTGATTCTCTTTAAGTTCAACATATACATCACTTATTCTGTCATTAATAGCCAGCATTAGTTTTCTATTATTAGTGCATTCAAGCATTACTCGATTAATCACACCTTGTGCTGCATACAATGCATTTGTATTATCCTGTAAAATTGCATTTTGTAATTTCTGATTTTTCCCTGTGATATTCCCTACTAGTCTTTTAAAAACCCCTTGGTTACTAAGAGCTGATGATCTACTCTCAGCTGAAGATAATAGAGCAGTGCACTCTAAGGTAAGTTCACAAATTTCATCCATATTATCCTTTGATTTTTCTACCAGCTGATCAACCAAAGCATTCACTTCTTTTTCACTTACTTCAGTCAATAAAGCAGCCGAAATAATTCTCAGTTCGTCCTTCATTTTATTTCTCCTTCATCAGTTCTACATAAAGATTATCAAAATCATCCGTAGACATACTTTGTTTAATTAACTGTTCCTTCTCTTTAAGTTGAGATCTCTTTTTCTCAAACTCCATATTTCTTTCTTGAGCAACCTTTAGCATTTTTTGATTCTCCGCCTTCAAAACAAGCATTTCAAGTAATGGTTGCATTATTCTTTTTGCATCTTTATAACCAGTTTCAATTCTTTTTGAAGAACCATCAGCTGTAAAATCCAATGTTCCAGTAAGCGCATTGCCCAAATCTGTACTTGGAACTATCTCAATAATATTAGAATCAGGAAACTGATTTTTATCAATCACAGCATCTTGACTCAAGTGAATGACAATAATATTTTCAACGCCAGTTTCATAAACTGGCTGAATAGGTATGTTATCCCCAACAATAGGAACACCACCATCACAATACCTCTCACCTTGGAACTCTTCCTTCGGGAAAATAATAGGTATTGCTGATGATGCCAATAACAGCCGGGTTATATCTTCATCACAATATTCATTCAGCTTAAATCGCCTTACTTCCATATTAGGACATTTTAGACATGTAACAAAGCAAGGCAATTCACTTTCACGCAAAAACTGATAATATAGACCATCTGAAATCATTGAAACCAGTCCTTCTCTAGAAAATAAATAATCAGCGCGAATTCGAGTCAACATCATCTGCGCAATTGTTTTCACCCCAGTTATGGTTTTCGATGCCACAACCGAAGATGCTTTCCCTAACCCTTTCAGCAAAGGATTACTCATAGTAATTCCATTTACAACTAACCACTTAATAATATCTTCTGGCGATACTTTCTTCGGTGTTAGTATTTTATCTGGTTCAATATTTAGCCATAAATCTTCAGCCATCTCATAGCTACTTCCAGCAAACAAAGCAGCATTTAGTGCCCCAACAGAAGTCCCTGATACAGCCCTTACAAACGGCTCTAACCCCATCTCATGTAAATATTTCCACACCCCTATTTCATAGGAGCCTTTACCTCCGCCGCCAGCAAATACCAGACCTATGCCCTTCATTCTTTTACCTCATTTCTCTAGCTTTTTCGAATTCAACTTCTTTCACATATACGAGTTTCTCTGCCAATAATACAAAACGAAATATCTTCTTGAATTAATCTCTTTCTCTGCATACCATTTAAATTCTCAAACAAGTAAATTGGTTAAACCTCGCATAACTTCACTTCCGAATCAATTTTCAAAATATCTTTAGTCGAAAATTTCTTATTCGCAGGAACAGTAATGTATGTAAAAATAGTTCCATTTATTTCTTGTTGATTTTCTACTTCCAATCCGCATTCTGTTATAAGTTTTTTCGATTCATTACTAAGATTACTAACTTGTAAGCACTCATTTTTCAAATCATCTACTAAGTTATTAACTAATAAAAGTTTTAAGAGACTTTCTATGTTATCTAACCTTTGATTTAACATATTTGTAGACTCAATAAAAGAATTATCTTTTTTCAT
>DALYNO010000180.1:0-7739 GCA_031975295.1 Anaerocolumna sp.
AAGAAATTCGAACCACATCATTCTCAAGTAATTCTCCTAAATATCTATAATATCTTGGCAATCTTTGTATGACCGCTAATGAAATTTCTTTACCTTTCACTATGTTTCTCCTTTCAGTGAAAAATTAATATCTATATCTAAATATTATATTTGATTGATATATATTTGTCAAATATTGATTAATGGTTTCACTAAGTGTACAAGGCTTAGCTGTAACAACTAAATGCCGATTCCTTCTCATTTACTTGACATTTTTACGAAGTTACCATATTATTTTTACAGGTGTTCCTAAACAAAAGTATATATGATGAAAATAGTAAGGGAAGTATTATTATGATATTAGCATGTAAAAATGTATCAAAAAGTTTTGGTACAGATCAAATATTAAATAGTGTATCTTTTCACGTAAATGACAGAGAAAAAGCCGCAATAGTTGGCATTAACGGTGCTGGTAAATCTACTCTGTTTAAAATAATAATGGGTGAATTATCTGCTGACGATGGTGAAATT
The DNA here is from genome assembly GCA_031975295.1 of Anaerocolumna sp. GTDB lineage: Bacteria > Bacillota > Clostridia > Lachnospirales > Lachnospiraceae > Anaerocolumna. The sequence continues at coordinate 511 of DALYNO010000180.1, forward strand.
ATTTTTTCCAAAGGCAGTACTGTAGGTTACTTATCTCAGCATCAAGAGCTTTCTTCTGAGAATACAATTTATGATGAAATATTAACCGTTAAGCAAGATATTATTAATTTAGATTTAAATATTCGCAGGTTAGAGCAAGATATGAAAAATGCCAATGGAAAAGAACTTGAGGATATGCTCTCTACCTATACAAGACTAACCCATGAGTTTGAAATGAAAAATGGTTATGCATACAAAAGTGAAGTAACTGGAATACTTAAGGGCCTCGGATTTACTGAGGAAGATTTTAACAAGAAAGTCACAGCTCTTTCAGGAGGCCAAAAAACAAGAATTTCTCTTGGCAAATTACTTCTTAGTACTCCAGATATCATACTCCTTGATGAGCCTACTAACCATTTGGACATGGAATCTATTGGGTGGCTTGAAACTTATCTTCTAAACTACCCAGGTGCTGTTGTTGTAATTGCTCATGATAGGTATTTCCTTGATAAGGTAGTTACTAAGGTAATTGAAATTGAAAATACAAAAGCTATTTCCTATGAAGGTAACTACTCTGTTTTTGCTGAAAAAAAAGCATCCTTACGAGATGCTATGCTCAAGCATTATTTAAATCAGCAAAAAGAGATCAAACACCAAGAAGAAGTTATTGCAAAGCTTAGGTCCTTTAACAGAGAAAAGTCTATTAAAAGAGCTGAAAGCAGGGAAAAAATGCTTGATAAGGTTGAACGGGTTGATAAACCTGTTATGGAGCAGGCACACATGTCAATCAGACTTGAACCTAATATTACAAGCGGTAATGATGTATTAACGGTAAAAGATTTGGCGAAATCCTTTGGAAGCCTTTCTCTGTTTAATCAGCTGAATTTTGAAATAAAAAGAGGAGAAAGAGTTTCAATTATAGGTGCTAATGGAACGGGTAAAACCACCCTTTTAAAGATTATCAATCAGATAATACCCTCTGATTTTGGTGAGATCAAATTAGGTGCCAAAGTGAAAATTGGATACTATGATCAGGAACATCAAGTATTAAATCCCGAGAAAACATTATTTGATGAATTACAAGATGCTTATCCGGATCTGGACAATACTAAGATTCGAACTACCTTAGCAGCCTTTTTATTTACAAATGATGATGTTTTTAAGAGGATAAAGGATATTAGCGGTGGCGAAAGGGGCAGAGTCTCTCTAGCTAAATTAATGCTTTCCGAAGCTAATTTCCTAATCTTAGATGAACCTACCAACCATTTGGATATTATGTCAAAAGAAATATTAGAAAATGCTTTAAATGGTTATATGGGGACTGTACTATATGTTTCTCATGACCGTTATTTCATTAACCGTACTGCCACTAGAATCTTAGATTTAACCCAAACTAAACTACTAAACTATATTGGTAATTATGATTATTATTTAGAAAAGAAGTCAATGGTAGAGAATCTAAACCTAAAGGACTTATCTGTAAGTCAACCAAAAACAGGAATTTCAGATTCCGATACGAAAACAGATTGGAAGACTCAAAAAGAAGAGCAGGCAAAGTTACGAAAGCGTCAAAGTGATCTGAAAAAGACAGAAGATGAAATTCAAAAACTTGAATTACGAAATGATGAAATAGATGATTTGTTAACGAAAGAAGAAGTATTTACAGATGTAAAAAAATTAATGGACTTAAATAAAGAAAAAAAAGAAATAGAAGCTCGTTTAGAAGCTCTTATGGTATTATGGGAGGAACTTTCTGAATAATTAACAGTTACAATTGTTTCAGACAGGCTTTTATATAAAAACCTTATACTCTATAAAATGATTATTAGAAAAACCACAAAGTTATGTTATCCTACATTACTTTGTGGTTTTTTTTGAAACACTAAATTAATATTATTTACAGTCCTCTTTCACTTATGTTCTTAATGGTATTCATAATATGCTCATGGGCAAGGTCTTCCGCCTTTTGTCCATCTCTTTGTCTAATAGCCTCAAGAATTGCAGCGTGCTCCTTGTTGGAATTCACCGCTCTAAGGTCTGATGACAATGTAATTTTTCTTATTCTTTGAACATAATGATGGAAGTCGGATAAGATATGATCTAATATTTTACTTCCAGATGCTTCATAAATAAGTTGATGAAATTTATTGTCTAATTCCACTATCTGCTCATGATGTTCTTTTTTAATATGAAATTCTGATAAATAAACTACTTCTTCCAAGGCATCTATCTGTTCCTGTGTGATATAATCACATGCCCATCTGGCACATAAACCTTCCAAATAGGAACGAATAATGTAGATGTCATGAATATCCTTCTCAGAAATGCCATTTACATAGGCACCCTTGTTGGGAATAATATTCACTAGACCTTCAAGTTCAAGCTGTCTTAGTGCTTCTCTGACCGGTGTACGGCTTACACCTAGCTCCAATCCAATGGACGTTTCTTTTAATTCATCATTTTGACTGTACTTCCCAGCTAGGATATCTTCTCTAAGTTTGTTAAACACCCGGCCTCTCAGGGAATATTTATCGGTACTTTCCTTATGAACTTCCCTATCGTCCACAAAAAATCCTCCTATAGTTTCTCAATTGTTTCCATAAGGTAATCGGCAAATTCAGCGCCAGTTGCCCCTGTATTTCTACCAGTAATAACTAACTTCTTCTCCATTACAGTACATATATCAAGCGCTTTGTATAATTTATCTGATTCTTCTACATATCCAATATGAGCTAAAAGCATTGCGCCTGCACGAATTACACTGCAAGGGTCAGCATAGATATCTCTGCCTTCCTCCACCATACGAGGTGCTGAGCCGTGTATTGCTTCAAACATAGAATAACGTTTACCAAGATTGGCACTGCCTGCAGTTCCAACGCCACCTTGAAATTCTGCTGCTTCATCAGTTAATATATCTCCATAAAGATTAGGAAGTACTAATACCTGGAAATCTTTACGTCTTTTCTCATCTACTAATTTAGCTGTCATTATGTCTATATACCAGTCATCTGCTTCGATATCAGGATACTCCGCTGCAATTTCTCTAAAGATATCTAAGAATTTACCATCTGTTGTCTTAATAATATTTGCTTTTGTAACAGCGGTAACTCTGGTCTTTTTATTTGCTTTAGCATATTCAAAAGCAGCTCTAATTATTCTATGGGTGCCCTGTGAAGTTACCACAGTAAAATCTACGCCCAGGTCTTCCGTTACGTTAAAACCTTTACTTCCTACTGCATATGCACCTTCTGTATTTTCTCTAAAGAATGTCCAATCAATACCTTGTTCTGGAATTCTAACCGGCCTAACATTAGCAAACAGATCTAATTCCTTACGCATCGCTACATTAGCACTTTCTACGTTTGGCCATGGATCACCTTTTCTTGGAGTGGTAGTCGGTCCTTTTAAAATAACATGGCATTCTTTTAACTCTTCTAAAACAGCAGCAGGAATAGCAGCCATTTCCTCAGCACGACGTTCAATGGTAAGTCCATCAATTACTCTGAATTCAACTTTACCGGACTCTACATCTTTATCAAGTAAATATTCTAAGACTCTTTGGGCTTGACCGGTAATAGCTGGTCCAATGCCATCTCCACCACAGACACCAATTATGATTCTATCTAAACTATTATAATCCAGAAAATCACCCTGTAACTTCATGTTTTCAACACGCAATAACTGTTCTTCCAAAAGTTTACCAAATTTTTCTTTAGCTAACTGAATATACTCTGTCATATTAATCTCCATTCTACTAAATTTAAGTGCGAAGACTTTACACACTTTCTTCCTTAGCGACTTATTTTTCTATTATACAGGTTTAAGGAAAGGTTGTACAGCCTAAATTATTGCAGTGCAATCCTATCTCCATTCTTTACATAATTATCTACTCACGATTAATTCCTTCTATTACTTTTATTAATTCATCATCAGTAATGACTGTAACTCTTCCACTCTCATATTCCTTATCAACCCATTCTTTCACTTTAATAACAACTGAATTAGATTTATCCACCATGGCATTACCTTTTAGCTTAAAGTATGTATTAATCCAATGGGCAATTCCTGCAAGGCCGGAAGTATTAGATACAGAGACAAGTACAGGTCTGTTTAAGAACTTCTCTGTATCAAAAATATTATAGATTTCCTCATTTTTAAGTAAACCATCTGCATGAATGCCTGCACGAGTTACATTAAAGTTCTTACCTACAAACGGTGTTCTATGAGGTATTGCATAACCAATCTCTTTGGTAAAATATTCTGCAAGTTCTGTTATAACCGTTGTATCCATTCCATCAAGAGTACCCTTTAATTGAGCATACTCAAAAACCATGGCTTCTAAAGGTGTATTACCAGTTCTCTCTCCAATACCAAATAAAGAACAATTAACACCACTGGCTCCATATAACCAAGCAGTTGTAGAATTGGTTACCGCTTTATAGAAATCATTATGTCCATGCCATTCAATCATATTGGAGGGAACTCCACCATGGGTCAAAAGACCATATATAATACCCTGTACGGATCTTGGTATTACTGCACCTGAAAAATTAACACCATATCCCATTGTATCACAGGCTCTAATTTTAACTGGTATTTTATATTGTTCACCCAGCTTCATTAATTCAAGACAGAAAGGTATGACAAAACCATGTATATCTGATCTTGTGATATCTTCCAAATGGCATCTTGGAGCTACTCCTGTCTCCAGACATTCTTGAACCACATTTAAATAATGATTCATAGCTTCTCTTCTAGTCATTTTCATTTTATAGAATATATGATAATCGGAACAACTTACTAAAATACCAGTTTCTTTCATTCCAATATCTTTCACTAATTGAAAGTCATTTTTATTTGCACGTATCCAAGATGTCACTTCCGGAAATTGATATCCTTTTTCCATACATCTATATACTGCATCTCTATCCTTTTTACTATACAAGAAAAATTCACTCTGTCTGATAATACCTTTGGGACCACCCAGACGGTGAAGATAATCATATATTGTAACTATTTGCTCAGTAGTGTAGGGGGCTCTGGATTGTTGCCCATCACGAAATGTAGTGTCCGTTATCCAAATTTCTTCTGGAAAATTATGCGGTACAATTCTGTCATTAAATGCTATTTTAGGCACTTCATCATAAGGAAATAGATTTCTAAATACATTGGGTTCCTTTACATCAACCAGAGGGTATAAATGTTCTTCTAATTGAAGTAAATTGTTTTGATGATTCATAAAGACTTTCCTGTTTTCCATATGTTCTTACTCCTTACCGCAGTTTACTTATTGTTCAATATGAGTAATTGTATACAATTATACTTGTATTGTCAAGCACATGTTTTGTAAGAGAGTGACGCGTTATTGCTTTACCACATGTCTGTAAATCGAAAGGGCTGTCTCAAAATGCAGCTATATGGATTTAACTTGCTATACGCCGTTTGGCGGACATCCAATTTAATATCAAATGTCCGCCAAACAATATAATAGAGCAAGCTATATTCCCAGTTCTACATTTTGGAACAGCCCTTTTACACATCAATCATCATTATTAAACTAATTAAAATTCGCCCTGTTAAACGTCGTTGCTTAGCCCTATCCTTATAATAAGAAGGCTTTCCTTTGTTAAGCTAAATGACTCAATAGAGCTTCCGCTAAATCTTTATATTCCTCATCTGAAAGAAAGGTCTTTTCCGGATTCATTTGGAAGGTACTTCCCCATTCCTCTCCATCTTTATACTTTGGTACAAGATGCATATGTAAATGACAGCCTGTATCACCATACATACCATAGTTTAATTTATCTGGATGAAAAGTTTCGTGGATTGCCTTGGCTACTTTAGCCACATCAGCCATAAATGCGTTCCTTTCCTCCTCCGTAATATGAATCAGTTCACTAACATGGTCCTTGTATGCAACTACAAAACGTCCTCTTTTACTTTGTTCTTTAAAAAGAATCAGACTACTAACTTTTAAATCACATACGAATATACCGAATTTATCTAATAAATCACCTTTTACACAATATGCACAATTTTGATCTTTCATTTTATCTTTTGCCCCTTTACTCAAATAATTTTCTTGCTATTTCATAATTACTTTCCATAATAATAGATTTAATTTTGTTAATACTACCTGCCGACATACTAAATTCGTCCAAGCCAAAACCTAATAACATTTGTGTCGCTGTTTCATCACCAGCAAATTCACCGCACATGCCAACTGGAATTCCAGCTTTATGTCCAGCTGCAATAACCATTTTTATGGCTTTTAGTACTCCAGGATTTTTTGTATCGTACAAATGGGCAACCTTTTTATTACCTCTGTCTACAGCTGTTATATACTGGGTAAGATCATTTGTTCCAATACTAAAAAAATCCGCTTTCGCACCTAATTCTTTTGCACATAACACCGCTGCTGGAGTCTCAATCATAATCCCTACTTTTATATGAGGATTATAAGCCTGCCCTTCTGCGTCCAACTCTCTCATGCAATCATGTAAAAGCTTATTCGCTAAGTCCAGTTCCTCTTCACAGATTATCATGGGATACATAATTCGTATATCACCAAAGGCACTGGCTTTCAATAGAGCTCGAAGCTGTGTTTTGAAAATATCAGTTCTATCCAAACAAATGCGGATGGCTCTCCATCCCAGAAACGGATTTTCTTCCGTCTCAAATTTAAAGTAGGGAAGGTCTTTGTCGCCGCCTATGTCCAATGTGCGGACTGTAACTGCTTTTCCTGCCAGAAGCACAGCTTCTTTATATACCTGAAATTGCTCTTCTTCTGTAGGGAAACGGGTATTTTCCATATACAAAAATTCACTTCTAAAAAGTCCAATCCCATCAAACCCCATCTTTTTAGCACGACGAATATCTTCCAGATTCCCAACATTAGCACAAAGTTCTATTAACTTACCATCCTTAGTAAGGGCTGGAACATCTTTTAATCTTTCAAGAGCCTCTTGTTCCTCTGCCTGTTTATTTAGAGCTTTTTTGTATTTCTTCAGGAATTCTTCGTCGGGGTGAAGGATTATCTTTTTCTCTGTTGCATCCAGAATAAGATTATCACATTCTTTAACCGCTGACAATATACCACTTACACCAACCAAAGCAGGTAAACCTAAATTTTTGGCGATAATTGCAACATGACTGGTGATTCCCCCTTGTTCAGTAATGAAACCTTTTACATAGTTCATATCCATTCCCAGGGTATCTGATGGATTTAAATCTTTAGCGATTATGATAGA
>DALYNO010000181.1:0-7726 GCA_031975295.1 Anaerocolumna sp.
AAAGTTTTAATCATTTGTAAGCTCTTGCTCTCTATAAATAACTTATTATATATGTACTCGATTTATTGCATTATCATTTATATTTATAACTTCTGCTCACTTATAATACGTTCCATTTCAAGTAATTCACTGGCAGAAAGTTTTTGATTCTTTAGAAACTCTGTAAAAAAAGTATTTAGTGAACCATTGTAAAACTTATTTAATAAAGCTCTTGTTTCTATATTTTGTACTGTTCTTTTTGATATTACGGCCTTACATAAAAATCCAGGTTCTTCTCTTTTAATAGCACCTTTGTCTATCAGTCTTTTAATTACTGTATATGTAGTATTTTTTTCCCATCCAATGTATTCTTTTATTATTTTGGAGATATCTTTAGCCGCTAATGCTTTATTGGACCATAACAACTCCATAATATTTAATTCTCCTTCATGTAGACGTATTTCACTCATTGTTAACTCCGTTCTGCAGGTAGTTCAAACTTCCTTGCTTGAAAAATATTGGAATATCTATATGAAATTCAATTAAGTTATTTTAACCCATTGAATAAAAGAAAAAATTATACTACTTATGTAGAACAATGTTGGCAAAACATGGTTGCCGTCGAATCTTTCCGATTAACTATGAATGGTTGTAAACTACTCTCGTAGACTACAACCATTGACATTACAATTCTACCTGAATAGAATCAGCTTGTCAATAATTTTTTAAAACTAATTCTAGTATAAAACTTAATATCATATACAAAATACAGCATATAACGGTACATATTTAATATGATTCTCATAAGAAAAATTCTTTGTAGAGATTTTAATAGCCTCATTGGCTTTATGAAATTTAGCTCGAAACATACTTAAGTTCTTAGACCTGGTATTATTATCAATCCTAACTTCAATAGGTATTAGTTTAGAGTCTTGCTTGATTACAAAATCTACCTTTGCACTGGATTGGGATTCCCAGTAATTGAGGGAGTATCCTTTCATGCTCAAGTGGAGGGCTACATAATTTTCTACAAGTCCTTTTTTAAAATGTTTAGACTCTTTTAAATTACCATCCCCTGCTTGGCTATGCAAAATTCCCGGATCCATAAAATAAAGTTTAAAATGTAGAAATTCCTCATCATATCCCTCCATTTTATGGCAATCAAAACCATAATAAGTATCTTTCACATATTTTAGGGCATCTATATACAGGTTTTTAGTAGCTCCCTTTCGTATTAAGGAATATTGAAACTTCTTATTTGCCTTACCAAGCTGTATAGGAAGTGTTCGCAATATTTGACTTACCTTTATGCCACCCAAATCCTGATTATCCAAACACACTTCGGATAGAAAGCCATTCATTATTAGCTTATGAATCTGTGCCATGTTAAACTCAGTACCTGTATTGATGAACTCATTGACTGCCATAGGCATTCCGCCTATGCGCAGGTAACTATCCAGTAAATGAAGGAGTTCACTATGTACAATGTTGGGAATGGCCAGGTTTGAATTAAAGTGTTCCCGAATAACACCAATATACCATTCTTTGTTCACTGAAAGTAAAAATTCCTCAAAATCTAAAGGATATAAGGTTAAATGATAATACCCTTCTGCTCCTGCCAGTTTAAGGCTGGATATGGTTATAATATGAATTTGTTTATGATCTTTTAATCCAGTTACAATATTGTTATACGCAGCAAAAAAACTCACTTCATCCAAAATCAAAAGAATCGGCTCAAGTGAGTCTAATTGTAAAATATATTCTAGAATATTATTGACAGTAATATTTTTTGTTTCTGACTGGTCCAAAGAATTTACATTAAGTTCATAGTTAATATAAAGATAACTATGATAAAACGTGTTGGCAAAATCAAGTACAAGATATGTCTTTCCCACACCTTTACCACCTGCTAAAAGTATTGGTTGTTCTATAGCCAATTCCTTCCACTCTAATAATTGATTAATCAGTTTTCGCTTCAAAATGCCACTCCTTTTTAGGACAAGTAAATAGGCTTATTTTATTTACGAATTAAGTTTTTTATGAAGATTTACAAAATATTCTGGTAATGGTGCTTCAAACTCCATATATTCCTTTGTAGAAGGATGTATAAATCCAAGTACTCTTGCATGGAGTGCCTGTCCCTCTAAATGAAAAGAATTTTTAGCCTGACCATAGATATCATCACCAATCAGAGGATGATTGATACTTGCCATATGAACACGTATTTGATGGGTTCTTCCAGTTAATAAAGAACATTCAATATGTGCATACTTACCGCCCAGATTATCAATAACTTTATAATTGGTTACTGCGTGTTTGCCATTCTTATGATTAATTGCCATTTTCTTACGATCTACAGGATGTCTTCCAATAGGGGCATCCACAGTTCCCTCAGTCACTTTAAATGTATTATAAACCAAGGCATCATATTTTCTTGTAATAGAATGTACTTTGAGCTGTTCAGCAATACACTGATGGGCTTTATCATTTTTACAAACCACCAAAACTCCTGTGGTGTTCATATCAATTCTATGAACAATACCAGGTCGTAATACGCCGTTAATACCTGATAAATCATCTTTACAATGATAAAGGAGCGCATTCACTAAGGTCCCTGTATAATGACCAGCGGCGGGATGAACAACCATCCCTTTTCCTTTGTTGACAATTACCAAATCCTTATCTTCATACAAAATGTCTATGGGTATATTCTCAGGTTCTATAGACAAATCCACAGGTGGAGGCAAAACTATCGTAATGCTATCCATAGGACAAACTTTATATCCCGCCTTAACTGCCTTATCATTTACCAAAATCATTCCGTCTTTAATTAATTTTTGTAAGAAGGTTCTTGTTAAATCCTCCTGATTATCTGCCAGAAATTTATCTAATCTAATGCCTGCATCTTCCTGCTCTACTGTAAAATCTAATATCTGATTATTCATCTTTTGCTTCCTTTTTCCCTAAAAATGCAAAATCTTCGTCCTTGTAATAGAAAATACTGAGGAGAATAAGAAATACAGAAGATATGGTAATATAGCAATCTGCCACATTAAAAATAGGAAAATCAATTAATTCAAAATAAAGGAAATCCACAACAAATCCTCTAAGGATTCTGTCAATAAAATTTCCTATAGCCCCAGCTGCGATAAAAATTAAGATTACTCGCATTAAATCATATCTTTTATCCATTGGTATTTTAAAATAAACATACACCATAAAGCTCATAATTATGCAGGTCAGCACGACTAAAAAAGGTATTTTCCCACTCAATATGCCCCATACAGCACCGTCATTCTCATGATATCTAAATTGAAATACCTTTGGTATCAGTTGAAACGGTCCGTCTTCTTTCAGATTTGCAACTACCAGGTATTTGGTGAATTGATCAAATGCAAGTAATGCAATAATGTAAAGTAAATGCCTTATTCTCTTCATGTAACCTCCAAAATGTTTAATCTTAAATGTTTAAAATGTATGCTATTACACTAAAATAGTATCAATTGCCTGAATAAGTTCCTCTCTGGTAACAGTTGTATCCATTCTGGAATCACCTATTCTATTTAAAAGAATGAATTTAATCTTATCCCCTTCGACTTTTTTATCATGTGACATAACCCTTAAGATTTCTTCTTTGTCTAAATGAGTGACACTTACAGGTAAATGAAACTCTTTTAACGTATTTCTGATATCTTCATATTCCTCTTTTGTTATATCCTCTCTACTATAGGAAATATAACTTGCTGCAGCAATACCTACTGCCACGCATTCTCCATGAAGTAATTTGAAATCCATCAATTTTTCCACTGCATGTCCAATGGTATGTCCAAAGTTTAAAAGAGCTCTGTCTCCTTTTTCTTTTGGATCTTTCTCTACCACTTCTTTTTTAATAAGGCAGCTTTTATAAATCATCTCATTTAAAGCATCTAAATCCCTGGTCAATAGTTTCTCTCTATTTTCTTTCAGCCAGTTATAATAATGAATATCCTTGATTAAACCATGCTTAATAATCTCACCAAAACCAGAACAATATTGTCCTTGATCTAGGGTAAGCAGGGTTTGTAGATTCATATAAACTGCACTGGGTTGGTGAAAAGCACCAACCATGTTTTTATAGGCCATAAAATCCACTCCAGTTTTACCACCTATACTAGAATCAACCATGGCTAAAAGAGAGGTGGGCATTTGAACAAATCGAATGCCCCTTAAATAAGTTGCTGCACAAAATCCTGTAAGATCACCCACAACACCTCCACCAAGAGCAATGAGTAGGTCTTTTCGATCGAAATGACTCTTAATCAACTTCTCATACAATTCGGATACAACAGTAAGATTTTTACTGTCTTCTCCTGCAGAAAAAACAAAACTCTCCACACAGTTAACAAAGGGTCTTAAAGCATCTGTTAATGTATCCAAGTAGTATTTTCCTACTGTAGTGTCTGTGACTATACAGACTCTCTTACTGTCAGAACATATGGTTTCTAATACTTCTTTCACTGCGGTGTAGCCTTTTTCCAATGAAATATTGTAGATGGGGGTTTCATCCTGTCTAATTGTAATCGAATTGTTCATCTGTATTTCCCTTTCGTGATTATATAACATATAAATCTTGCAGCTCAAACTATTTCAATATTTTTATTCGTCTTCATTATTAAAGAATTCAAAATCTTCTTCGCTAGTTTCTGGTTTATTAATTTTATTATTCTCTTTGGCACTTGAGGTGGTGGTTTCTTTCTCCACGGCTTCATAACTATGTTCCTTTTCCTTTGAAAATTCTGGGAAAGGCTTAGTTGTAAATACCTCCATATCTGCTATATGTATATTAAAACTATCACTGTTAAGTAATTCACATTGCGCTTTTGCTAAATGCTTAAACTGGGCTTTATAAGATTCATACTGCCTGATTAGTTGTATTGTCTGTTGTTTAATATGTGATAATTCATTTACCGCGTCAGCCATAGTCAATTTTGCATTGGCCAAAGCCTCATCTTCAATGGCCTTTGCCTTTTGCCTGGCAGCATTTTTTGTTTCTTCAGCTGTTTGCTCTGCTAAGATTAGGGCCTTTTGCAGCGTTTTTTCTATGGATTTATAATAATTAATTCCTTCTGTCAGTGTATTTATTTTATCTGATAATTCCATATTTTCTTTATAGGTAATTTCATACCCTCTCAAAAGTTCTGATAAAAAATGATCCACATCTTTTTTGTCATAACCTATTCCTGTTTTAAATGTTTTACTTTGTAACTCAATGGGTGTTATCATAAAAACCTCCTATATGTATTTTAATAACGATACATAATACCGTCCTTTTTTCGTTTGATTTTCTAGACCTTTATATATAAACTTTCCATGACCCCTTACAGATACGGTTTCTTCTTCTTTTAATATATAACTATTGGATTCAATCAGCCTTCCATCAACAAATACTTTTCCACCGGAAATTAAGGATAGAATACTATTTCTTGATGTTTTAAATGCTAAAGCTATAATTGCATCAAGTCTTGGAGACGCTATGGTTCCTCTGATTGCTTGAAATTCCGGTTTGATTTCCGGCGCATTCTCTTCAACCAGCTCGCAACGGATAGAAGTGCGTTTAATCTTTGACATATTGTCTATAATAAAAGGGGCAATTGAAGATTTTAAAAATATATATCCTTCATTTTCCTTAACTAAAATGTCTCCAATTAAGCTTCTCTCTATTCCAAGATTCATAATGGCTCCCAAAAAATCTCTATGATTTAAATCATCACTAAATTTTTTATTTACTGGCACAATACGAATGCAAGTAATATAACCTGAAAAAGCTTTTACAGAATTATCTCCGTAAAAGCATAATATCTTTCTTTCAGCTCTAGCAAAACCACCGAAAAGTTCGTAATTTACATTAGGTAATTCATATTTCATACTATGAAATAAACTGATTTCATTTTGACCTAGAAAATCTGTATACGTACATATATCCCTAGTTGCAGTCATACGAGACAAGTCTAATAACCTTTTTTTAAAAATCAGTTCTTCTTTTTCAATATTCATGTCCGGCTCCCATCCATTCCTTACTTCTAACCAATTCAGATAAAAGCGCCTGCCATTCAACTCATTTACTTTACTCTATTGTGAAAAAAATTGTTGTAAAAAGATGATAATAATAAAGCTAATAATTGGAGATAAGTCCGCCGCCGGTGAATTAAAAATGGAATGCTTTAATAAGTATCTCACTGGTGTAAGTACTGGTTCAATTAATGTAAATAATATGTTCTTTATTTTACCGTTTACTCGAAACCATGATGTCAATATATAAAGGAACAAAATAATCTCAAGTACCACAAAGAATACATAAAATGCATTGTAAACTAAACTAGCCATAAGTTTAAAATTCCTTGTTCAATGTTGGTGCCTCAAAACCACTACTTTGTATGAAATCCAAGTAGTCTCCAGAGATGTCCACATTTTCAGGCGAAATAATAAATATATAGCTTGAAATCTGATGTAACTTTCCGTTAATTGCATATACAGAGCCTGAAATAAAATCCATTATTCTTTGGGCTAAATCCACATCAATTCCTTCTAAGTTAATAACGGCTGCCCTGCTAGATAATAACATATCACAAATTTCCTGTGAATCTTCAAATGTAATTGGCTTCATAATACAAACTTCAAAGCCCTTCGCTGAAGTTCTGATTGGCACCACTTTACCTCCACCTGGTCTCTCTGTACGAATGGTTTTATCTTTCTTAGCTTCATTTATCATATTGTTAACTACTGAAACAGGTGTATCTGTTTCAAAAGAAGGTTGATACTGCTGCCTTAATGTGGTTTTGCGTTCTACTTTCTCTGCACGTTTGTATTCTTTTTCTTCCATCTCACTGGCATAATCATCATCATAATCATCTTCTTCTGTCAGTCTCAATGAATCTAAAATACTCTTAAATATATTTGCCATACTAAAATCTCCAATCTCTATCATCATACCATTCATTTAAATGTGCTCTTAGTTAATTAAACGGTATAATCTCTTTCACCAAATATACCTGTCCCAACTCGAATTAAGGTAGCACCTTCTTCTATTGCAACTTCATAATCTCCCGTCATACCCATTGATAGAATATTCATACTAACATTATCAATGTTTTTTGATTTTATGTCAACATTTAATTGTCGCAATTTTCTAAAATACATCCTATTTTTTTCAGGATCTTGGACGAAGGGTGCTATGGTCATCAACCCTTTGACACGAATGTTTTTTAATTTTGATACTTCGACAATAAGTCCCAATAAATCATCTTCAAATACGCCATATTTTGTATCTTCTTGTGCCACATTTACTTCAATTAAAATATCACATATAACTCCTTTTTTAGCAGCTTCCCGATGAATTTGTTCAGCTAACTTATAAGAGTCTACAGAATGAATGAGGGTCACTTTATCTACTATATACTTGGCCTTATTGGTTTGTAAGTGTCCAATCAAATGCCACCGCAAATTCTTACCCAGCATCTCATATTTAGAGGTTAATTCCTGGACTTTATTCTCACCAAAATCTATAATATCTTCTTTTATAACTTCTTCCATGGCTGAGACTGGTTTTGTTTTACTAACAGCAATCAGTGTAACCTCTTCTCTTTTTCTTCCAGCCCTTAGACAAGCAGCCTTAATTCTTTCTTCGACTATATTCAGATTATCTTTTATCAAATTTATACCTCTTTTCAGTTAAAACAACTTAATAAATAATAGCTTGCTCTCTGGCAGT
>DALYNO010000182.1:0-6641 GCA_031975295.1 Anaerocolumna sp.
ATTTAATTCCTGAAGAAAGGTTGTATAGGATAGCCCGTATCCAAAAGGATAGGAAACTTCTTCTTCATACTCCCAAGAAGCAGCGCCACCGGTAGCACCCGCAGAGCTTGAGGCATTACCATTACCTAAAATAGTATCAAAATATCTTGTCTCATAATATTTATACCCTATATAAATTCCTTCTGCTTGAATTAAATAGTGATCTGCTGCCATAGATGCATCCCCACCAAAGCTACCAAGAGGAGAAGTAGCAGGAATGTTTCCCATTAATGAACCTGCATAAGTAATAGGACTCAGGTCGTTTAAAGTGATTTTACCAATGTTTTGTGCAGCAGGAGAATTAGCTGTATCAACAGCATATGTGTCAGAAAGGCGACCGGAAGGGTTAGCATTTCCATTTAATATATCTGCAATTCCAAGGAAGCCATATGCTCCAGGAAATCCAATGTACATGATTGCACTAACACCTGGATCATTTTTAAGTTCTTCAATTTCCATTGTGGAACCACTGTTAATTAGTACAATAACTTTGTTAAAGTTAGCTTTTGCAAGTTCAAGAACAGCTTTTTCATTTATGGTAAGACCTAAAGGATTCTTAGTTCCATACTTTTCTTCATCAATCCCCTTTTCTCCAGGATAATAATCACTTCCTTCAGCACCAGGACGAGAAAAGACAACAATTGCTGCGTCATTGTATTCTTTAAAACTGTCTGTATAGTTAGCAGCAGCCCCAGCCCCACCCTTATCAGTAGAAGCCGTGTAGACCTCTAGTGCAGGCTCGGAAGGCTCATAAGGTGTTGAGAAGTTTGAGGGTCTAAAGCCGTAGATAGGCGTTTTGCCACCCCAACCTTCTGCTTCACCCGTTACTATATTACCAAGGTACTCGTAGATAGTAAGCATTGTAGGATTAACCTCATATCCTTTTTCCTGTAATGCCAATACCAGATTTCTTTGTGAAGCGCCAGTAATGGTGCTGCCCATAGTACCTCCCATAAATGGATATACACTACCCATTCCAAGAAGAGTCACTTTAGAATTACCGCTATTTAATGGAAGGGCACCATTTTCATTCTTTAATAAAACAGCACCTTCTTCTGCAACCCGCTCACCCAGATCAACGTGAGCATCTATAAGTTCATCTGTAGTACTATAAACCGACTTAAACTTATCATCATTTGTTGTTTTTGTGCTGGTGGTTCCTAAGACCTGATCAACAACACTTCTCCAAGTGTTTGCAATGCCTGAGAGACTCGACAACGCTAACGACAAAGAAAGAAATATTGTTAGAAGTCCGCGCCATACTTGAAGTGATTTCTTTTTCATTTTTCTATTCTCCCTTTTCCTATTAATAAAATTTTTGCTGAGTTAATACCCATAAGTGTTACCAATACCTCCTCCTAACGCTTGCTAAAATATCTATAACTCCTATACGGCCGCCCGATTTTAAGAAAGCCATACATTGTTACCAGCTTGTACCTTAAATTTACTTTGTTTTTCCACCATGTTTCCTTTGATACTTCATCTCTTCTTCCTCAAAGCTTAACCCTTTTTTCTTGCAATAAGCCATCAGTTCTTCTTTACGTGCTAGCTCTGTAATTCGTTCTGATTCCATCTGTTCTAATCGTAAACGCTCCTCTGGCTCAATCCATACTTTCCCTGACCTAAGAACTGCGGCTTTTTGATTTTCTAGTATTGTCTTTTGATCATCTTTAGTATGTTTTTCTACTTTTAAAAAGCACATCATTATGGTAATAGCTGCATAGCAAATCAGTTCTACGCCTAAGTAACACAATACCAGCATATTCATTACGCCGCTCTCCTGACTTGTTGCAGAAGCATTGTAACCACTAGCGGTTAGCAATACATTGATTATGCCATTACCAAGTCCGGTCATTCCCACCATAATTGCTCCATAAACAGACATGGTAAAGCCATCGCTTCTAAATTTATTTTTTGCTTCTAAATGATCAAGCACGTCAGATAACAACGCCAGTGTTACATACATTGCTGGTATTGAACCTACACCTTTTAAAATCACACCAATACACACAATAACAAAGTTATGCACATCAATAAAACTAATGAAACCACCCATTACAGCTATAAACAGTCCAATAACAACTGCGCGCTGTTTACCAAGTTTATTGGCAATAGGCCATGCAAGGACCATGCCCACTGCCGTTGGAATTCCGCCAATTAATCCAAGGGTTCCCATGGCAATGCCAGCAGATGCCTCATCATGTATACCATCAAACATCCAACGGCTATAATAGCTCATTGTTCCATTTTTAATCAGTCCGCCTAACTGAAATAACAAAAAGTATAAAATAATAATCCACCAATAACGATTGGATACACAAGCCTTTAACTGCATCATCATTGGAATCTTATCTTCTTTAATTTCCAGCTTAATACTTTCTTCTGTTACTCTTTCACGGGTAAAATAATACTCTAACAAAATAGCTAAAAATGTTATCACACACAATGCAACCATTACCACCCGCCAGTTCTGATTACTAGCTATGGCATCAATGGCACCATCTTTTGTAACAAATAAGTGTTTTTGTAATAGTATAGGTACTAAAATACTGGCTCCTATTCCAACTGCCGCAACTCCTGAGGCATTTGAAAACGTGGCTAATAACCCTCTATGATTAGAATTTCTTGTAGACAGAGAAACCATAGAACTATGGGCTGTATAGAATAAAGGATAGGCAACTGCATAATATAGATTGTAGGAGACTCCAATCCACAGCATTTGTACAAGGGGATTGCCCTTAGTAGGTGTTAGAAACAACAATGCAATAGCTATCGCGACAAAGGGTGCTGAAATTAACATATAGGGACGAGCTTTCCCTTGTGAAGTTCTGGTGTTATCTATAAACCTGCCAACCAACAGATTGCCAATCACAACAAAGATTACAGAAAGCAGTGGCAGCACAGCTGAAAACACACCAAATCTTTGTTTATCAGTCCAGCCTAATACATCTGAATAGTAACGATTGAGATAGGCTCCAAATATTGCATTGGATATAAAAGCACCAAAAGGTCCTATAAAATAGCCTACTAACATTTCCTTTGTCTTAACATTGGCAGAGGTTATTTTTGTCTTAACCATTGGCCCCGAAAATATTTTATTCATGTCCATGGATGTAACCCCTCTCCTTTCATTCTTCAAAATAATATCGTCCACTATTTAGGACCTTGCTGTCTCCACTGGGCATGGTCAAATAGCAGGTACTTCCCATAGGCACGTTAATTTCAATAGAAAACATATTATCAACCAGTTTCCAATCACTTAGAACACTGCCATAGGCTGTGGTAACCCTTCCTTTGGCCCAAGTGATTCCACCTCCCAATAGAGGCGATATTTTAAAGGTTTTATAACCACCTTCAAGGGGTTCAATACCTGCAATTCTGCGATACATAAAATCTCCCACTGCCCCGCTTGCATAATGGTTAAAGGATACCATACCATGGGTACCATCATCCTCTCCCGTATTGCAGCTTCCATCTTCACGAAGAGCATCCCATCTCTCCCAGATAGTGGTTCCTCCAACCTTTACTTCATATAACCAGGAGGGACAGGTATCTGTCAGCAGCATTTTATATGCTACATCAGCATAACCGTTATCTGCCAGTGCAAATAATACATAAGGTGTACCAGGAAAACCTGTGGCAATATGGTAGTTATTTAC
Source organism: Anaerocolumna sp. (assembly GCA_031975295.1). Classification (GTDB taxonomy): domain Bacteria; phylum Bacillota; class Clostridia; order Lachnospirales; family Lachnospiraceae; genus Anaerocolumna. Next base: position 3,699 of record DALYNO010000182.1, read on the forward strand.
TTTTATCAGATTGGCTAAATGCTTTGCTGCTTTTTTCTTGTCTTCCTGCGTTAACATAGGATAATATAAAGGAAGTACATAAGCTGTCTGAAATTCCTTTTTCACTCTACAGTCTTGATCCATTAAAAGCTCTCGGTATGCTATTGATGTTTTTTTATTTAATGCTTTATAATAGGCACTATCCTCCTCATAACCTAGAAGAGCTGCTATTCTAGAAAGAAGCATGCTAGAGTTAGCCATACAAGCTGTTGCAGTCCATTTACCTCTTCCCATCCAACCAAATAAATTAACCCCTGGCGCACACCAGTCTCCATAGTGGTGAAGCAGTCTCCAGATGTAACGATGTTTACCCACGGAGAATAATCCTGCCCAGAACTCACAAGCTTTCATATAACGTTTCATGGTAGGATACATCTTAGCCAATAAATTTATATCACCTCTGGCCTGATACTCTGCCCAGGGCACCAAAATACATGCATCCCCCCAGTGATCTACTGCCATAGGTATCATAATCTCCCATTGAAAGGGTACTCTTACAAGTGGGACAGTAACTGGAATACCTCCTCCAAATGTTTGCTCTGCTTCTACATCTAACAACCATTTATACAAAAATCTGCTTGTATCAAAGTTATACGCAGCAGTAGGAGAAAACAAAGCAATGTCACCAGTCCATCCCATACGCTCATCTCTTTGCGGACAATCTGTTGGAATATCTACAAAGTTGGACTTCGCTCCCCATAAAATATTACTCTGTAGTTTGTTAAGCATTTCATTGGAACAACTAAATTCACCAGTGGTTTCCATGTCTGAATATAAAGCCACTGCACTTAATTCCAAATGCTTCTCTTCAATCCCCTCTACCCCTACATATCTAAATCCCATATAGGTCATCCTTGGAGAATAGGTTTGCTCTCCCTCTACACAGATATAAATGGCTTCCTGTTTTGCAGTTCTTAAAGGTTTTGTATAGAGCTCCTCTTCCATTAGAATTTCAGCGTGTAAAAACCTTATCTTTTGCCCTGCTCTTCCCTTTATCTTGGCTTGGATAACGCCTGCAAAGTTCTGCCCAAAGTCATATATAGTCATGCCGCTTTTGGCGATGAAACTATTGACCGGACTAAAGGTTTCCTGTGCCCGTACTGGCAGACCATACTGGGCTAGTATTTGTGGCTTTATTTTTATCTTTTCAATACTTGCCTTCTTCCAGGGAATGTCTTTTAATTGAATGGTAGCATCATATACTTCACCATTATAAAATTCGGTTTCTACATAATTACCGTCAAGGGTTACTTCCCAGGATTCATCTGTACCTATAATATCGTTTGTGCCATCTGTATAGGTGATATGTATTTCACTAAGAAGGGCTTGCCGTTTGGCATATACCCTGTTCCTTCTTTTATAAGTGAATGCACCTACTGCCCAGCCACCACCTACTATAAAGAGCAGATCATTTTTATGCTTTATTTCACCCGTAATATCATAGGTTTGATACTGAAGTCTATTCTTGTAGGACGTAAAGCCTGGTGCAAAATAATCTTTACCAACTTTGTTACCATTTAGCCTTATTTCATAAATTCCAAGGGCAGTAGAATAGATTTTTGCTGATTGAATTTCTTTATTACAAACTAACTTTTTTCTAAAAGTCATAGTCTTGGGAGAGGCTTTTGATTCCCTGAAATGATATGTGCCATCTGTAATCCAGTTACCAAAAAAGGGGTTATCAAGTCTTCCTGTTTCAAATCTTACACTAGCTTCTGCTTGTTCGCCTTCATCATCAGTAACCTTTAAATATGCTGTATAACTTGTAAAAGGCTCCAGGGCTGCACCTTCATATGGTATGGCAGCCTGATTTGTGGTCTGAACTGACCAGTTACCTAGAACAAGTACTGCATTACTTAACTTGGCATTGTTTCTATCACTTTCTAAATGATAAGAAAACAAAGGATTTTTATTATCCGTCACACAACCTGTATGCATGTTTTCAACTGTGAATCTATTTATTTTGAGCATTTTCACTCCTTACTAATGCCTATCAATTTTAATTGAATAATCATTGTTAACCTGATACACTTTTACATTTTGTAGTTTATCTGTTACATTTCTTGTAACAATCTTACTGAATTATAACATCCCAATATATTTTTTTAGTCATAAACACGTGAACGGTATGTTTTTAAACGTAATCGGTTATTCATATTGTCTATGAAGAAAAGAAACTATTGCTTAAGTTGATAAGGAAGTCTGTGAATCCGGTGTTTTCACATGATTAAATACTCTATAAAAGTAAAATTCTAGTGCATAAAAAAAGTGCCAAAAGGGCAAAAAAAGTAGTCATATGACAGCCATATGACTACTAACTTCTGCTTTTAAACTTATTATAACTACTGAAATAATATATGAAATATCTATATATTACCAAATTCCCTGCGCCATCATTGCATCGGATACTTTTAAGAATCCAGCAATATTGGCACCTAGTACATAATTGCCTTCTGCATTATATTGTTTCGCTGCTTCAGACATATTGTTAAATATATTAATCATAATTTGTTTTAATTTACTATCCACTTCTTCAAAGGTCCAGCTAACTCTTTCACTATTTTGAGACATTTCAAGCGCGGAGGTTGCAACACCACCGGCATTGGCAGCCTTACCAGGTGCAAATAAAACACCATGTGCTTGTAAATACTCAGTAGCATCTAGGGATGTTGGCATATTGGCACCTTCAGCTACTGCTATACAGCCATTTGCCACTAAAGCTTTAGCATCATCAATTAACAATTCATTCTGCGTTGCACAAGGTAGTGCAATATCGCATTTCACACTCCATACACCGCTGCCCTCATGATAAACTGCATTTGGACGAACTTTAACGTATTCTGTTAATCGCTCTCTTTTTACTTCTTTTAGTTCTTTTAGAAGCTCTACATCGATACCTTCTTC
>DALYNO010000182.1:6651-7724 GCA_031975295.1 Anaerocolumna sp.
CCTTCTTCATCGTATATCCAGCCAGTAGAATCACTTACAGTAATAACAGTAGCTCCAAGCGCAATTGCTTTCTCAGCTGCATAAATTGCTACATTTCCAGAACCGGATATTGCAACTTTTTTTCCTGTTATAGAATATCCATTTGCCTTTACCATCTCATCCGTTAGATACAAAAGACCATAGCCTGTTGCTTCTTTTCTAACCAAAGAACCACCATAAGTTAAGCCCTTACCCGTAAGTACACCTTCATAAGTGCCTCTTATTTTCTTATATTGACCATATAAATAGCCAATTTCTCTAGCGCCTGTACCAATATCCCCTGCAGGAACATCTGTGTCTGCACCAATATATTTATATAACTCTGTCATAAAGCTTGTACAAAATGCTAATACTTCACGATCTGATTTCCCTTTTGGGTCAAAATCAGAACCACCTTTAGCTCCTCCAATTGGAAGGCCTGTTAATGAGTTTTTAAAGATTTGTTCAAATCCGAGGAATTTAATGATACCAATATTTACGGAAGGATGTAATCGCAATCCCCCTTTGTATGGACCAATGGCATTATTAAATTGCACACGGTAACCAATGTTTACTTGTACATTTCCCAAGTCATCAACCCAGGGAACCTTAAATTTAATCTGACGATCAGGCTCAACTAATCTCTCAAGCAAAGCCTCCTTACGATACTTCTCTTCATTTGCTTCAACTACAGGACGGAGTGATTCTAGTACTTCTTTAACAGCTTGAATAAATTCACTTTCAGAAGGATTCTTACGTATAACCATCTCTAATGTCTCATTAATGTAATCCATGATTTTCCCCTTTTCTTTTTTTTATATTTTTCACATATTTCTATGCTTTTATAACGAAAAAAAGAGTAACGGAAAGAAACCATTACTCAATTGGCCTCGCTCATTAATAATTATAATTATAAATGTAATAATTTTCAATATGCTAATTAAATTTTTTATTGGACCATCATATGTAAAATATACACATTATGCCATTATAAACATTATTACTCCTATTATTTTTTTATATGATACACGATCCAATTAATATTTATAGAATTT
>DALYNO010000183.1:0-7723 GCA_031975295.1 Anaerocolumna sp.
GTTGGTATGATATTAGGTGGTGCTGTTGCTGCAATCTTTGGCGTAATAATTGGTGTACCTGTATTACGCTTAAAGGGGGATTATTTAGCCATTGTAACCCTTGCTTTTGGTGAAATTATAAGATCCATTGTTAACTTTTTGGGTATAACAGGTGGGGCAAAAGGTTTATCCGGTATTTCCAGATATTCAAATTATACATGGGTTTATGTTATAATGATTTTAACATTACTTTTTATTACAAACTTTGTAAAATCCAGACACGGCAGGGCAATAAGTTCAATTAGAGATAACTATATAGCTGCAGAGTCCATTGGTATCAAAGTAAGTAACTATAAAATATTAGCATTTGTTATTGCTGCGTTTTTTGCAGGAGTTGCGGGTGTATTATATGGTCATAATTTAAGTGTTTTAAAACCAGGAGATTTCGATTATAATAAATCAATAGAAATACTAGTAATAGTTGTACTAGGTGGTATGGGAAGCATTAGAGGTTCCGTTATTTCTGCTATTGTTCTTACTCTGTTACCAGAGTTATTAAGAGCAGCTGATGACTTTAGAATGCTTTTATATGCAGTTGTATTAATTGCTATTATGTTATTTAATTCATCAGGAATTAGAACCAAATTAGAAGATAGCGGTAAATTACCTAAATTTCCTGTATTAAAAGGAAGAATGAAGCAAAGATAAGGAGGAGAGTCTCAATGGCTTTATTAGAAGTAAAGAACTTAGGAATCTCCTTTGGAGGTCTTAGGGCAGTAGATAATGTAAATCTCTCTATAGAAAAAGGACAGTTATATGGATTAATTGGTCCAAATGGTGCTGGAAAGACAACAGTTTTTAATCTTTTAACCGGGGTATATCGTCCTACTGATGGGACAATCAAAATTGATGGAGTAGATATGGTGGGTAAATCCCCCTCTGAAATCTGTAAAAGCGGCATTGCAAGAACCTTTCAAAATATTAGATTGTTTAAGAAGCTAACGGTTTTGGATAATGTAAAGGCAGCACTCCATAACCAATATAAATATAATATCATATCCAGTTTTCTTCATTTACCTTCCTACAGAAAAATAGAAAGAGAAATGGATGAAAAAGCATTAGAAATACTAAAAGTGTTCGACCTGGATGGTCAAGCAGATTATCTTGCCGGTAATCTACCATATGGAAAACAAAGAAAACTAGAAATTGCCAGAGGGCTTGCAACTAACCCTAAGTTGTTATTACTGGATGAACCTGCAGCAGGTATGAATCCTAATGAAACAAAAGAATTAATGGATACCATACGTCTGGTAAGGGATCGTTATCAGATTACCATCCTTTTAATAGAGCATGATATGAAGTTAGTTTCCGGTATATGTGAACAGCTTTTGGTTTTAAATTTTGGCATGGAATTGGCAAAAGGGGTTCCTGAAGTAGTATTAAATAATCCTGAAGTTGTTACAGCTTATCTGGGTGAATAGTCTACTCTTGGTTTAAAGTTGAACCTGACTTAAGGGTTTAGAGATGAAGCATCAGGATAATAAGGAAAGGTAGGGAATAACTTATGGCAATGCTAACAGTTGAAAATTTAGAAGTATATTATGGTGTAATACAGGCTCTGAAAGGAATTTCTTTTGAAGTTAATGAAGGAGAAGTAATTGCTTTAATTGGTGCAAATGGTGCTGGTAAAACGACGATTCTCCATACAATAACAGGCTTATTAGGAGCCAAAACTGGTAAAGTAATATTTGAAGGTCAGGATCTTACCAAAGTTCCCGCTCATAAAATTGTCTCTATGGGCATGGCACATGTACCAGAAGGACGAAGAATATTCTCCCAATTAACAGTATTCGAGAATCTGAAAATGGGTGCTTACACCAGAAATGACAAAAAAGAAATTGATGATACTATTATTAAAATATATAAAAGATTTCCTAGACTTGAAGAAAGAAAAAATCAGATTGCAGGGACATTAAGTGGAGGAGAGCAGCAAATGTTAGCTATGGGACGAGCACTTATGTCCCAGCCTAGAATTATATTAATGGATGAACCATCCATGGGGCTTTCACCTTTATTTGTGTCTGAAATATTTGATATTATTAAGGAAATCAGTGCCAGTGGAACCACAGTATTATTAGTAGAACAAAATGCAAAAAAAGCATTATCAATTGCAAATCGTGCATATGTATTAGAGACAGGTAATATTGTATTAGAAGGCGATGCAAAGAAACTGATGAATGATGATTCAGTTAAAAAGGCATACCTTGGGGAATAAACTGTAATGGTATAATCTTTTCGGGGATACTGAATTATCACAAAAGCTGCTCTCTCCAAATCTCAACATTAGTTGTTGTGAGGCTGGAAAGTGAGCAACAGATATGTTAATATGTAAAAGCATAGTTATCAAAATGAAACAATAGGAGGTGCTGGTATGAACAATTATGTTATTACCATAGCCAGAGGATACGGCAGCGGCGGAAGGACAATGGGAAAGATGCTTTCTGAGATGCTTGGTATCCATTATTATGACAGAGAATTAATGAGACTTGCTTCTGATGAAAGTGGAATAAATGAAGAGTTATTTGGCAGAGCTGATGAAACCTTGAAAAAGAGCCTTTTATATCGCATTGCTAGAAAAGAATATAAGGGAGAGATTATTCCGCCAGACAAAGAAGATTTTATCTCTAATGATAATTTATTTAATTATCAGGCCAAAGTTATTCGTAAAATTGCTGAGACAGAATCCTGTATTATTGTAGGTAGATGTGCTGATTATATATTAAGAGATATGGATAATGTAATAAAAGTATTTGTTCATGCTTCTTTAGAGGATTGTGTTGTAAGATTAAAGGACATTATGACCCTTCCAGAGAAAGAATTGGAACGTAAGGTCCTTGAAACGGATAAACGAAGAGCAGAGTATTACAGATACTATACTGGACGGAACTGGGAAGATGCAAAGAACTATGATTTGTGTTTGAATAGTAAACAATTAGGGTTTGACAAATGTGTTCAAATCGTAAAAGACTACCTAGATATTCGTTTTGAAATAAACAAATAACTTATAAAAGAATATGGGGTAAACTTTGACTTAGATAAGATTGTATTTCTTAACTAAGTTAGAGTTTACCCTTTCTGTATAGGATTAAAGGGACAAATTTTTAAATGTGTCTGTCATTATTATAAAATGTTAGTATCATCCTTGCTTGAAGCAAAACTGATTTATTCATGGATGTGTTTCTTGTTGGAAGAATAGCGTGTTATCTTGCTATCTGGTGTAATACTGTGCTATACTAAATCAAATTGCAAAATTGCTAATTTATTGTTACTATGAAAGAGTTAGAACCAAAACACAGCTTACAAAATAAACTTAGCTTAAAATGTATGGAAAGAGGATAGGATATGATATCAGAAAAAATGAACCGATTGGTGAAAAATAGTTCTGTAACAAGAGCTATGTTCGAAGAAGGAAAGCGTCTTGCATCTATCTATGGCGCGGACAAGGTGTATGATTTTAGTTTGGGTAATCCTAGCGTAGAACCCCCTAAGGCAGTAGCAGATGCAGTGGTAGATATCATTACAGGAGAAAATAGCAATGGTATACACGGTTATATGAGCAATTCCGGTTATGAAGATGTGAGGAGAAGTATTGCCGAATTCCTAAATAAAAAACACGGAACTGACTTTCAGTTTGAAAATATATTAATGACAGTGGGTGCTGCTGGTGGACTTAACGTAATACTAAAGGTGCTATTAAATCCTGGTGATGAAGTCATTACCTTTGCACCTTTTTTTGGTGAATACAGAAATTACGTGGATAACTTTGATGGTAATTTAGTGGTCGTTAGTCCTGATACCAGTTCATTCCTGCCAAATTTGCAGGAGTTTGAAGAGAAAATTACTGCTAAAACAAAAGCTGTAATCGTTAATACGCCTAATAACCCTACGGGAGTAATTTATTCTGAAGAAATCATAAAGGCTATGGCAGATATACTAAATAAAAAGCAAAAAGAACTAAATACATCAATTTATGTTATAGCAGATGAGCCTTACAGAGAATTGGTATATGATGGAATCCATGTGCCATATTTAACAAAATATTATGATAATACAATAGTTGGTTACTCCTATAGTAAATCACTATCCCTTCCAGGAGAACGTATCGGCTACTTGGTAATGCCAAAAGAATTAGATGGATACGAGGAAATTGTTGCAGCTGCTAATGTAGCAAACAGAATACTTGGTTTTGTAAATGCCCCCTCTTTAATCCAAAAAGTGGTAGCAAAGTGTTTAGATGCAGAAGTAGACGTATCCATATATAATAAAAACAGAGAATTACTATATACTAGCCTGATAGAATATGGCTATGATTGTGTAAAACCAGAAGGTGCCTTCTACCTCTTTGTGAAGACCTTAATCGAAGATGATAAAGCATTTTGTGAGGCAGCTAAGAAACATAATATACTGATCGTACCAGGCTCTGCCTTTGGATGCCCCGGATACTGTAGAATAGCCTATTGTGTAGCATATAAGACAATAGAAGGTGCATTGCCAGGATTTAAAGCCTTAGCAGAAGAATTTAACCAATAATGAAAAAAATAATAAGTAAATAAGGCTTGCCAATCTCAGTAATGTCATTGAATGTACAAGCTGATATTGGCAAGCATTCATAACCATCATGAAAACCTTGATTACGATAAGTCCGAATTTATAATCTAAGATATTCAGTACATTGGCAGGAGGCATGCATACTATGAAAACATGGGAAAAATACTTCAGACAAGTTATACCCTATGTTCCCGGAGAACAACCCAATACTCCAGGAATGATAAAGCTTAATACAAATGAGAATCCTTATCCCCCAGCACCAGGAGTTGTAAAGGCCATGGAAGAATTAAACCCGGATCTGTTTAAGTTGTATCCTGATCCTACCTCTTCTGTTTTACTTAAGGAGCTGGCTAATACTTATGGAATGTCAGAAAATGAAATCTTTGTAGGTGTTGGCTCCGATGATGTGCTTGGTACTGCATTTCTCACCTTCTTTAATTCTGATAAACCCATATTATTTCCGGATATTACCTATTCTTTTTATGAAGTTTGGGCAGGACTTTATGGGATTCCCTATGAAAATCTACCATTAAGAGATGATTTTACTATAAATAAGGAAGATTACTATAAGGACAATGGTGGTATTATTATAGCAAATCCCAATGCTCCAACCTCTATATGTGAAGACTTGGATTTTATCAGAGAAATTCTGAATCACAATCAGGATTCTATTGTTATCATAGATGAGGCATATATTGATTTTGGAGGTATAAGTGCTATTCCGTTACTAAAAGAATATGATAACCTATTAGTAGTACAAACATTTTCTAAATCCCGTTCTATGGCAGGCATGCGAATTGGATATGCTATGGGAAGTTCACTTTTAATAAAAGCTATGAATCATGTAAAGTATTCCTATAATTCCTACACCATGAATCAGCCTTCTCTTTATCTGGGAGCAGCTGCCCTTAAAGATAATGATTATCACAAAGATTGTCTGGATAGAATAATAGCTACAAGAGAAGAAGTTATGAAGGAGTTGATAAAGTTAGATTTTACTTTTCCGGAATCAAAAGCCAATTTCTTGTTTGCAACTCACAAAAGTATACCAGCAGAGAAAATCTATAGTGCTCTTAGGGAGAAAAATATATTTGTCAGATATTTTGCCAAACCAAGAATAGACAATTACCTACGAATCACTATCGGTACAAAGGATGAAATGAGTAAATTTATAACAGTTTTAAAAGGCATAATAGATTCTAATTTACTATGAATTTGTATTCTGCCAGCTTTGACTATTGAAAATAATTGTGGTATTATATACCTTAGTTAAAATAGGTGATTGAGTTTTGCAATTGCCTATTAGTTAATATGTGATAAGGAGGAAATAAATGTGAGTGATATTTTTGGAACTGACAAAATATCAGGTAATGAGGAAGAAAAAGAACAACTCCAGAAAGAAATAATTTCAAAGAATTTTATAGAGCAGATTATAGACAAAGATCTTAAAGAGGGAAATGCTACCACTATAATAACCCGCTTTCCGCCAGAACCAAACGGTTATCTTCATATTGGACATGCTAAATCTATTCTATTAAATTATGGATTGGCTAAAAAATATGGCGGTAAATTCAATTTAAGATTTGATGATACAAATCCAACGAAGGAAAAAACAGAGTTTGTTGAATCCATTATAGCTGATGTAAAATGGATTGGTGGGGACTTTGAAGATAGATTATTTTTTGCCTCTGACTATTTCACTGCTATGTATGAAGGTGCAATTAAGTTAATTAAAAAAGGAAAAGCTTATGTCTGTGAACTTACACCTGAAGAAATCAGAGAATATAGAGGTACTCTAACAGAACCAGGGAAAAACAGCCCATACAGGGATAGAACCATGGAAGAGAACCTTGCTTTGTTTGAGGGGATGAAAAATGGGGAATATGCAGATGGTTCAAAAGTACTAAGAGCCAAAATAGATATGGCATCCCCTAATATCAATATGAGAGATCCAATCATATATCGTATCGCTAGAATGACACACCATAATACGGGAGATACCTGGTGTATCTATCCCATGTATGATTTTGCCCATCCAATCGAGGATGCTATTGAAGGCATCAGCCATTCTATTTGTACACTGGAATTTGAAGATCACAGACCGTTGTATGACTGGGTGGTAAGAGAACTGGAGTATGTAAACCCTCCTAAGCAGATTGAATTCGCTAAACTTTATCTTACAAATGTAATTACAGGTAAAAGATATATAAAGAAATTAGTAGATGAAAATATAGTTGATGGCTGGGATGACCCTAGATTAGTATCCATTAGTGCTTTAAGAAGAAGAGGATTTACCCCTGATTCCATAAAGATGTTTATGGAACTATGCGGTGTTTCAAAAAGCCAAAGTTCTGTTGATTATCCAATGCTTGAGTACTGTATCAGAGAAGATTTAAAACTTAAGAAATCCAGAGTTATGGCAGTGCTTGATCCTATAAAGCTTACAATTACCAACTATCCTGAAGGTGAAGTAGAATATATGGACGTGCCTAACAATCAGGAAAATGAAGCAATGGGTATGAGAACAGTTCCTTTTAGCAGGGAACTATATATTGATAGAGAAGATTTTATGGTAGAACCACCTAAGAAATATTTTCGACTATTCCCTGGTAATGAAGTACGCTTAATGCATGCTTATTTTGTTACATGTACAGACTTTGTTACTGATGAAAATGGTAATGTTACTGAAGTGCTTTGTACTTATGATCCTAAAACTAGGAGTGGATCAGGTTTTAGTGAAAGAAAAGTGAAAGGTACTATTCACTGGGTAAATGCACCAACTGCAGCAGAAGCTGAAGTTCGTTTATATGAGAATATTGTAGATGAAGAAAAAGGTGTGTATAATGAAGATGGAAGTCTTAATTTAAACCCTAACTCCATTACTGTTTTAAAGACCTGTTATATTGAACCAAGTGTAAAAGGCTCTACAGCCTATGATAGTTTTCAATTTTTAAGACATGGGTATTTCTGTGTTGATTCTAAAGATTCAACAGATGATAGGCTTGTATTTAACAGGATTGTATCACTAAAGAGTTCCTATAAGCCCCAGTAAGGAGGAGATATAAAATGGCAAATTTATTTTCAGGATTAGAAGCATTTGGACTTGGTAAAATGTCTAACTTGGATGTTTATGAAT
>DALYNO010000184.1:0-7703 GCA_031975295.1 Anaerocolumna sp.
TATAAAAGGATGGATCACTTGTAGCAATCATCTTAGACCAGTCATAATCAAATCCCAATTCTTTTAACTGATTTGAGAAGGTTTCAATATTTGTTTTGGTAAACCCACTTGGATGATTTCCTGTACTTACTGCATATTGCTCTGCTGGTAAACCAAAGGAGTCATACCCCATTGGATGTAAAACATTAAAGCCTTGCATACGTTTCATACGAGATATTATATCAGTTGCTGTATATCCTTCGGGATGACCTGCATGTAAACCAACTCCTGAGGGATAAGGAAACATGTCGAGTACATAATATTTGGGTTTGCTAAAATCCCATACATCTGTTTTAAAGGTTTGATGATCTTCCCAATATTTTTGCCATTTTTTTTCAATATTCGCTGGATTATAATGTTGTTCCATATTTTATCTCCATTCTTATACTTTAGAACGTGTGCCACTGGGCAAACGTAAAAAAAATCCTATCATCTCATAAAGAGACGAAAGGATAGACCTACCGCGGTACCACTCTAATTCAGGGTCAGACCCTGCACTTGAATTCTATAACGGGAATTCCCGCCAAAGCCTACTAAACTTTCAGCCTCAGAGCTCCTAGACGAGTTCAAAGCATCCCAGATTATCTTCCACCTACCGATAACTCTCTGTTACTGGAAACAACTTTTACTACTTCTAATCATAACTTTTTATTTATCTGTTAATACACTAACCTTTTCTTGTAAATATGTCAAGTGGTAAATGTAAAATACCCTAGATAACATGCTTTTTCTGCTATTTATACTGTTCTTCTTGTTATTTTTTTTGTTTTTCAACTATTTATTCTTTACTTATGATATTTATTTTTTCTAAATAATCTGGTTACTATTTGCCCCAACACAAACTATTTAATATTAACTATATACGCTGAACTATTAATTTATATTAACTCTATATATGCAGGTTATGATATAAAAAGAAAGGTCTTAGAATTATTAGAATTCCAAGACCTGGAGAATTGAAACATAATTTATAAAAATGGAATATGGAATCTTATTTATACCTATAACTAACCTAGATTACACAAAATCGTATATTAGTCTTTTAAGGGAATATAATAACACATTTCTGGTTCATCGCTTAGCTCCACCTTATAAACCTCAAGCAAAAATAAACCGTAATCCTTGTCAGCTTCTTTGATTTCAAAATACATATGGTCCAAATTAACAGGATACACCTTATCCATATTGTGAGGCAGCCAAACTTCCTTAATGTATTCACCTGCCGTTTTCATACCATCACCTGGGCCATCTGCACCACCTACAAGGTCATAGGCTGAACTGGCTCTAAATGTGATAGATGCAAATTTTTTAATACCAAAATCAAATCCAGACAAACCATCAGGCAGTTCTTCCAAGGACTCTATCTGGCAGCCGAAGAAATAGATGCCGTTGGAACTAAATAAATTCCCGGATGCTCCAATTTCTGTATAGGGCGAATACCTGTCTAACATTAATGATTTAAAATCATCATGATATTTCTCTATATTGGCAAAATTAGGATAGTTTTCGCTTGTAATACCAGCCATTTTTAGACTTTCTGGCAGTTCCACCATATCCATATATAACTCAATATCTTTATAGACTTGATATGGTTTATTTTCTGCTATCTTTTCTGCAAAACTTACGATTTCTGGTTTTTCACCTGGGCTATAACTTTCATGATTGAAATCTTCCTTCATAACTGTACTCATGTTAAATCATCCTCTCATATTTTGATATTTGAAATAGATGTTACTTACATAAGGAGCAATTGCTTTGACTTAATTACTAACTCTTTTGCTCTCTTGCATTAAGTATAGCAATCAGCAATCAATCTGTATTATATTATTCTGCCATCTTTTATTCTTACCTGTGTTTTAACAAGAACCTCATTTTGCTTCGTTCCCTTTGTTATGTCATATATTGAAAAAGGTTTACCCATCATTTCCACTCCATTTTCTTTCAACCATCCTGCTAAAGTCTGTTCATATTCATCGGCACTGTCAAAACACGTACCTTCCAGCACAGCATATAAACCCTTTGGTTCAGTAATAATCTTCACACTACCATCTCCCGGAGTATAGATTGTATTTTTTACAGTCATGCCACAAGTGTAGGTTTCTTCCTGTTTTGATATATATAATTCTTTTTGTGTGTTAAACAAATAAGCATGGTTCTTCAAGATAAAATTAAATACTGTATTTGTGGCTGATTTTTCAGCGTTCTTACCGGTTTTGCTTGACACAACGAATAATCTATCCTCCAAAGTAGTAATATTTATTTTATGGAAATTACATCTGGGTTTTACGGGAAGATGCAGGACTAACTTAGATATCCTATTATCTTTCATCATATATTCTTCAAAATAGGGGGAATTGTCCATTTCAAACATGCTTGTTTTCAGCCAGTGGTTATATAAAAAGTTCCATGCTTGATTAATATCTTCTATATTATTTTTTACAGAAATCAGTGCAAAAGCAGCCTCATATTCAGGAGTTACCATATAGTCATTCTGATAGAACACCTTTATTGCATCCATCATATCAAGATTATATTCCATGTACAGTTCGTAACACAATTTGTTGCCCAGTTGCTTACCATTTCTTCCAAGTATCCTGCCTGTATATGCAGGCAGCACGGATTGTAGGTACTTCACAGCCTGATTTTCAATATTCATAAGACTGGATTGATAGAATTTTATACCAATCATTTGTGGGATTATTTTAGTTTCAATGGCAACTTGCCTTATATTGTCGTCCTCATATAGCGGAAAATAATAATATGTATTGATACTATTTCTATATTGTGATGGTGTCATTGCTATAGATTCTTTGATACTTTTATGAAATGCTTGCTGGGAGCTGTATCCACATGCATAAGCAATCTCTGCAATTGCTATGTTGGAGTGTTTCAGAAGACTTAGTGCCTTAGACATTCTCCTCTTACGTATATATTCATTGATTGAATGACCAGTAAAAGAATAGAAATCACGATACAATTGACGTGGTGAAACAAAGCATTCCATAGATAAATGTTCAATATTAATCTTCCTAGAAATATTTTGTTCAATCTTATTTATGACTGTTTTGATATAAGTTTTTCTTTCCATTATGAACCGCCTATATTTGGTTAAATATATCATATTTTTCCATTATAGCATACATATAAAGACAAGTCGATGTTATATTCATATATTATTATATTGATATTCATATATTATTATATTGATGTTTATAAGCAATTAAAAGAAGAGTTACTGCCATAGTTCTGTATTTGGCTCTGCCAACAGACAAACTTGCTCCTTATATATACTATAAATACATAAAAAACAAGGGTTTCATAGTCTAATCAAACTCTGAATCCCCTGTTTTAATTCTTGCAATGGGCGGTATTGCATTGACTTTTAGAGTACTTGCTCCCTCATGCTATTTTTTCACTGGTCTTATAGAATGATATGGAAACAAACCTTTCTGTGATCGTCTATAATTATATTTTATACCTGCCTATTAAGGCTTTTTATAATCTGGGTACCGATTCGTTTACCGATGGCACCAAGCAATTCTTCTCTTTTTTCCTTGAGAATCCCTTCGTCATCTTTTGCCAGAATATAAATATAGAATACAGGCAGATAATCAGAGTCCAGCTGTAATATATCAGCAATTCCACTAATGTCCTTTAAAGTAGAAATCGCTCCCTTATGGTTATAGAAATAAATAGGAGAATCTAAGCCAACAGAAATACGTTTAAACAAAGTAACCGTATCAAAAGTCTTAAGATTGGTGACTATGTGGTTTGTTTCTTCCTTAACTATTTCACTAACCATTTTTTTAAAGCCATGGATTTTCATTTCTTCACTGTATCTGGATATGAAAGATAAAACAAAGCCCGCAGAATTTTTCATGGTATTCTCTAACATTTGATGAATCAGCTCAGCAGCTCTCCCCCTGCATGATAACTCAGTTTCCCTTGTTAGAGACATTACAAGCTCTTCTTTGTGTGTCATAATCTCAAATTTTACAGCATCGTCAATAATCTTAAAATTCTCACTCCGCTTAATTAGAGAATGATACCTTTTACTATTACGTAATAATTCCGCTAATCGTTGTGCTAACACAAAACCCTTCGTACCTTCTTTAAGGTTTTTATTATGATAATACTCTGTATAATAAATCTGCCTTAATACGGTAGTTAACCAGGAATCATTCCATTGTGAAAGTGCATTGGCTTTGATTGCTGACTTTTTATCTCCCAATGGAAACCAAAGCCCTGAGATATCAAATGGTATTAATACTTCGTTATCACGGTGTCTTTCTGGTACTGTTTCATCCAAATGTTTTTTCACCAGATCTTTCACAATTCCTTCCAGAATATAATCTGATTGGATGACTCTATGATGATATATAATATCCTTATAGCTATTATATCTGCGCTTAACAAAATCCTCTACTGAACTTACTGCTTTTAAAGGAACACAAAAAAGAATCTCTCCCTTCTCCACAAATAACTGCATATCATTAATAATTTTACTATACTCTATCTTACCAGCATCCATTCCTGAATTTATCACATCTCTCGTTGCGTAATCCAAGCGGTCTCCGTCCAAACTAGAATCTATAATTCTATGAAGATTACCAAATGCCCCTTCTTCTGCAAAAATTCTCTTTACACTTTCTAATATAAGGAGTTCAAATACATTCTCCTGGTAATTCCCATTGCTCTCTGAAATTGGCGCAATAATTTTGCTCAAAATACCTTCACTAATCTCATCACCCATTTGTTCATGTAATTTCTTATCACCCTCAAAGTATTTTGACATGATATCTAGAAATTCTTTTGCATTATCCTTTTCACTAACTACTTTATCCTTATACTCCATATAAACATCTTTTAAAGCAAATTCTACGATATGGCTAAATGGAGGGTGCCCTATATCATGTAACAATGCAGCTGCCCTGATAGATTGAATGAGAATAAGATGCATGATTTTGTACTGCTCTGGTATATTATTCGGTATTAGGGAATGCCTTAACTTATCCAATGCAATCTGCGGCATTTCCTCTGGTAATTTGCCACCCAATTTTTCTTCACAAATATCAGCCTGCTGCCTTAATTTATCTAAAATTATAGTATATTCATCAGTAAAAATCTCAAAGAATTCACTTAACATGGAATCTGTTGTATTAAGTAACGATTGAAAAAACATAGTAGAGCAAAGTTTCATTGTTCCTATTGAATGTTCAAAACGTTTTGTTCGATTGGTTGGAAAAGTAAGATAAACCGTTGAATTTTGATATACATCATGAAGACGATTAAACCCAATGGTTGAAACAATTCTTCTTTCATATTCTGTTAATGCAATTAATCCATGAATGGAGTCAATCATATAAATGCCTTTTTTCAAGTCAAACCTCCTATTGCTTTTTCATCCATTATAAAGTATCTCCAATCATAATTCTACTGATTCAATGACATAATTTCGTTAACTAAATCCTGTACACGACATATTTCTCTTATCCTCCGTTGAATCTTCGGTAGTAAAACCGGGGGAATGAAAGATAACATTTTATTATTTTTCTTTGCCATTGCATGATTTTTGTATCGCAATTTAATTAATTGATAGCCGTTATCTTTCGATTATGAATTCAGATAATTGGCCTAAAAATATCTTATCCAAGGTATCCCATTCTCTTATTCGATCATCTTCTAACTCAGTCACATATTCTTTATATTCACCAAGTTCTTTTTCAATATACTGATTTAAAATATCAATCCTTTGTCCTTTACCGGCTTCAGGAGTGTTAGCTTTCACTTCAAGAAGCTCCTGTATTTTTTGCTTAATCTCATGCGGTAATTCCTGCTTCATCAATTCTGAAAATAATACTGGTGGCGGTGATATATGTTCCATAATATATTTACAAGCAAGTAGTGGACGTATCACATAAAAGTACTTTTTATTTTCCAATAGAAGAAAAATAAAGAGTTCCAAAGTTTTAATAAACTTTGAAACCCTTTTAATATTGCAGTCGACGGGACTTGAACAGATTCATAGCGTTTTAAAGTCCCAAAAATAAGGATTTCTCTTAACGACCATATACTTTACAAGCGCCTTTTCGAATAGTCCTATTTAACTTAACTGATTTAGAGTGTCCGAAAAGTACCCTTGTAAATTGATAACCTTTCTCTAGAATACTAAATAACTCTAGAAATCTGCTTTACAACTTCCTCATTTACTGGATTTACACCTGTCCCTTTTAGATATTCCTTTTGCTCTTGATAATCCTGTAAAATCATATATACATATTTAGGATTTACCACATAGCTAGGAATTGATATTACCTTTTCAAGTTCAGCAATATATTCTTTATATTTGGCAATCGTTTTACTCCCTTCTTTAAAGATACATTCACAAACTCCTTGATATTTGACATCATTTTCTAAATTGTGTATATCATTTAGTTCTTTTTCAAATCTTAAAATTTCACTTTTGTAGAAGTCTATTATTTTTCTAGCTTCTTCCTTTTTAATATTCATTCACGCAATATCCTTTCAGTTATCTTATTTTGTAATCATTCATCTATACCCACCATTGATATCCATATCACTCAAATTCATCAAGCAACTGTGTTCTTTCAGCTTGAATTTGAACAAATCTTTCAACTTTGGACAATTTATGTGCTACTTCATTTAACTCATCACGATTTGAACTGTCTGCAACCATAGCCACAACCTGCTTGCAAAAATTGTCAACAAGATCCATTATTTCATTCTTTTCGGCCACATTAGAGGTTTCATAAATGTATGTTTTAAATCGTTCCTCACCAACTGCCTCCTTCAATCCTAGTAATATACGTTCATATGCGTTTGCATTGGGATTACTATGCACGTATCGGTACAATCCTCGATAATCATTATACCTTGCCCTTTCAGCCCATTTTGACTTTTCATCATTAGATAATGTTGTATAAACTTCCTTTAGCTTACCCCTTTTAACGATAATACTTGCCATTCACCAAACACCCTTTCAATTTAAATTTTAATTTCAACTTCAACACAACAGCGACAAACACTTTATATATAGGATAATGCAATTGTGCATAATTGTCAACCGCAAATTCAATATTTTAGCGAATCTTCATGTACATTTATCCACACTATGCATTTATATAACCACACTTAAACACTTTTATCGCCAATAAGCATCAACTTACATCTCTAATTTATTCACATCATCGCCTCCAAAGCGATATCAGCAGTGTATTAAGAGACTAGTTACTAGGTAAACATTTTACATATATAGTGACTGCTATTGTTGGGATTAAACTTCCTATTCATGATTTTTCATGATATCATTTAGTTCTTTACTTTTTCTCTCTCATCACTATTGAAACCTGCCTATAAAGAATAAAAGAAATTATAATATCTTTATGACCATGTCTGTGAATGAAGTACCTAAGCATTTAAGTAGTTTTACAATATGTCCTTAAGCATTTCACAATGTCCACCCGTATGTCCGAAATTTGCTCAACACGAAACCAGAAGATGGCTTTTGACAAATCAAAAACCTGTAATTATCCTCATTTTTTCCAGACAGTCAAGACCACCAGCTTAGCTGGTGGCTTGCTCTGCCCCTATAAGGGGCTATTTCCTGCTTGCGCCCGGGAGCGCCTGATGGATTTGCCAACCGC
>DALYNO010000185.1:0-7695 GCA_031975295.1 Anaerocolumna sp.
AAAGATTTACAAAAATATCAATTAGAGCAAGATACCCAGATAAGCGGAGAAATTTACAGACATATTTATCTTAACACTGTATTACGAAGAGGAAAACAAAAAGCAATTGCTATCTTAAAATACATGGATCGAACAAAGCAGGAACTTACTCTAAAATTAAAGCAAGCTGATTATTCAGATAAAGTAATTGAAGAAGTACTAGAATATGTGATTAAATTTCATTTTATTGATGACTCTCGTTATGCTGAGAACTATATCAGGAGCAGAAAAGATAAAAAAAGTAAACGCCAAATTATTACAGAACTAATTGGTAAAGGGATTGATAAATCACTTATTGATGAAGTTATGTCTCAAGAATACGACAGTGAAGCAGAAGCATTAAAAAAAGCAATTGAAAAAAAATTCAAAAATCTAAATGACTTAACTAGAGAGGAAAAAATGAAGTTTGCTTCCAGCTTATACCGAAAAGGATTTCAATTGGATTTAATTAAAAAATATGTTTATGACGAGGACTTTAATTAAAAATGACAAAAATTTGGGATTCTGCACTAATTTTAAAGAATTTCTGTTCCAAAATAAACAAAATGCAAAGAATAAGATAATTAATTCTTGAAGTTTCCAGAAAAATGGCATATAATTATAATCGGCAAAGAATTTGGATTAACAATTTTAAATAGAAAACGGAGGCAGAAAATGAATACGACATCAAAATTATCTGCAAGGGATCGTATTAATTACTTGCTTGATGATAATAGTTTTGTTGAAATTGGAGCTTTGATTACTAGAAGGAGTACAGATTTTAACTTGGCTGGGCAAGAAATCCCATCTGATGGGGTTGTTACAGGATACGGTATTATTCATGGTAATTTGGTTTATGTGTATAGCCAGGATACAACTGCATTAAATGGTACAGTTGGAGAGATGCACGCTAAGAAAATTGCACATATTTATGATTTAGCACTTAAGGTTGGCGCACCTGTCATAGGACTAATTGACAGTGCCGGTATAAGACTACAGGAAGCAACGGATGCACTAAGTGGCTTTGGTGAGATTTATCAAAAACAGGCAATGGCGTCCGGTATTATTCCCCAAATTACTGCAGTACTAGGTACTTGTGGAGGTGGTTTGGCAGTCTTGACATCCTTAAGTGATTTTTCTTTTATGGCAGAAGATAGCGGCAAGTTATTTGTTAACTCACCAAATGTAATAGAAGGTAATTACACAGCTAAATGTGATACTTCAAGTGCAAAGTTCCAAGCAAGCGCTGGTAATATAGATTTTGTATTAAGTAATGAGACCGAAGTTATGGATCACATTCGTGAACTAATTGCTATAATACCATCTAATAATGAAGATGATGCCTCCTTTGATGAATGTAATGATGATCTAAACCGTCTAATAGGTGATTTTACCAAAGTTCAAGCGGATATGGAGGATGTACTTTCTGAACTTTCAGATGATAAATATTTTATGGAAGTGAAGAAAAATCATGCAAAAGAAATGATTACTGGATTTATTCGTTTAAATGGTATGACGGTTGGAGTTGTTGCGAATCAAAAGACAAAGATTGATGATAATGGTAATATTATTGAAAGTTTTGAACCTGTTTTAACTACAGCAGGAGCCTATAAAGCAGAAAAATTTATTAGACTTTGTGATGCATATGAAATTCCACTGTTATCTTTAACAAATGTTGAAGGTTTTGCTGCAACAGCCACAGAGGAGCAAACGATAGGTTTAGCCTCTGCGAAATTAACTTATGCATTCTCAAGTGCAACTGTACCCAAGGTTAACGTAATCACCAGTAAAGCTTTTGGTAGTGCTTACATCACTATGAATTCAAAACATATCGGTTCCGATTTTGTATTTGCATTAGAAGGTGCAAGCATAGGTATGATGGAACCAAAATCAGCTGCACAAATTATGTATCAATCAGAACCGGAACTTGTGGCTGAAAAGGCTTTAGAATACAGTGAGTTACAAGCAAGTGCGGTTTCAGCTGCAAGAAGAGGTCACGTGGATGCAATTATAGATGTGGCATCTACAAGGAAACATCTAATCTATGCCTTTGAAATGTTATTTACAAAAAGGGTGACCCATCCTAGTAAAAAACGAGGTACAATTTAATATTGCAAAGATTGGTGTTTGTACATTTAATGCAGATGGGAGCAGAATATGAATTATTTTAAAATAGGAAATATTTTGGCGGCGGATATAAATCTTTACGTCTGGGAGAGTCTGCCAAGAGAATTTATTATTGCTTTATTGGGATTAGGAACAGTGTTTGCAGCATTAATCATTATTTTTGGTGTGATTGCTATACTGAAATTATTCATAAAGTTTTCCTCAGCAGGAGGTCAGAATATCTCTGAACCAACTGGAACAGTTAATTTACAAAAAGAACAACCTTATATTGGTGAGGAATTATCAACTAATCCTGAATTAGTAGCAGTTATTACAGCAGCAATCATGGCATCTATGGGTGAAGATAAACCTGCTGATGGTTTCGTTGTAAAAAGTATAAGAAAAAAACGAAATACAGGATGGAACTAATTCTGTAGTTTGATCTATTAAAGTCTCCTATAACTTACGTAGGCATCAGATTTTCTGTATTAGTAAGGCCTGGCCTATCACGAATAGAGCAAAGATATTTAATAGGTTAAAAATAAGTGATATTGGGGATTGAGAATTTCCAACCTAGATATAAACATAAGTTACGTGATGAGACATTCAATAAGGAGGATTCTAAAATGAAGAATTATACAATTACTGTCAATGGTGTAGCATATGATGTAACCGTTGAAGAAAATACAGGTAAAAGACCAGCTATGGCTCCAGTATATGCTGCACCCACAGCAGCTCCAGTAGCACCGGCACCGGCCCCAGCAGCAGCACCAGCTCCTGAAGCACCAGTACCAGCTCCTAAGTCAGGTGGTACAGCAGGTTCCGTGAAAGTTAACTCTCCTATGCCTGGTAAAATTCTTGCTTTAAAAGCAAATGTTGGGCAAAGTGTTAAACATGGAGATGTTATATTAATATTAGAAGCCATGAAGATGGAAAATGAAATTGTAGCACCTGAGGATGGAGTTGTTGCAAGTGTTAATGTATCTACAGGGGAAATGGTTGAACCAGGAGCACTATTAGCTACCTTAAATTAAGAGCATGTAACATAAGAGTCAGTTGCATATGAACTATGTTAAAATGTTTAGGAGGTAAAAAATGTCGTTAACAGAAAAGAGACCGGTTAAAATCACCGAGACTATATTACGCGATGCCCATCAATCTTTAATCGCAACAAGAATGACTACTGATGAAATGCTTCCCATTCTTGAAAAAATGGACAGAGTAGGTTATCATGCAGTGG
Organism: Anaerocolumna sp.; assembly: GCA_031975295.1. GTDB lineage: Bacteria > Bacillota > Clostridia > Lachnospirales > Lachnospiraceae > Anaerocolumna. The sequence continues at coordinate 3,365 of DALYNO010000185.1, forward strand.
AATGCTGGGGTGGAGCAACTTTTGATGCATCATTAAGATTCCTAAAGGAAGACCCTTGGGTGAGACTTAGAAAGTTAAGAGAAGGGTTTAAAAATACGAAACTACAAATGCTGCTTAGAGGACAGAATATACTAGGCTACAGACATTATGCAGATGATGTGGTAGAATACTTTATACAAAAGTCAATTGCAAATGGTATTGATAATATTAGAATATTTGATGCTTTTAATGACCTTAGAAACTTAGAATGTGCAGTAAACGCAACTAAAAGAGAGAAAGGTCATACTCAAATCGCATTATCTTATACACTAGGTGAGGATTATACAATTCAGTATTATATTGATATGGCAAAAAGAGTTGAAGAAATGGGTGCAGACTCCTTATGTGTTAAGGATATGGCGGGATTATTAGTACCATATGCAGCAGATGAGCTTGCGGCTGCTTTAAAAGAAGCAGTTTCTATTCCTATTGAATTCCATACTCATTATACCAGCGGTGTTGCTTCTATGTCTTATATGAAAGCGGTTGAAGCAGGTTGTGATATTATTGATACAGCCATTTCTCCATTTGCTATGGGAACTAGCCAGCCAGCGACTGAAGTTATGGTAGAAACCTTTAAAGGAACTCCTTATGATACTGGTTTAGATCAAAATCTTCTTGCTGAAATCGCTGAATATTTTAGACCAATAAGAGACAATGCTCTTGATATTGGACTTTTAAATCCGAAAGTAATGGGTGTTGATATAAAGACTTTATTGTATCAAGTACCTGGAGGAATGCTTTCTAATCTTGTATCCCAGTTAAAAGAGCAGAAAGCAGAAGATAAATACTATGATGTTCTGAAAGAAATACCAAAAGTAAGAAAAGATTTTGGTGAACCACCACTAGTTACTCCTTCTAGTCAAATTGTTGGTACACAGGCAGTTCTTAATGTAATTGCAGGTGAACGATATAAGATGGTTACCAAAGAGGCTAAAGCTATTTTAGCAGGAGAGTATGGACGTACTGTACAACCCTTTAATCCAGAAGTTCAAAAGAAAGTTATTGGTAATGTTAAACCAATTACTTGTAGACCAGCGGACTTGTTAAAACCTGAACTTCCTGCAATAGAAGAAGAAATGAAACAGTGGAAAGAACAAGATGAAGATGTGCTATCCTATGCATTATTTCCACAGGTGGCTTTAGAATTCTTTAAGTATCGCTATGCGCAAAAGAACAAAGTTGACTTTGCTGTTGCGGATGTACAAAATAAAGCTTATCCAGTATAATTTTAATTGAGAAACTTATGATTTGATTCATATTCAGTATTAAAATAAAGCAAAAGGGTTATGACAAGCAACACTATGTCATAACCCTTTGTTTAAAGGACTGCTGATTCTAAGTGACTGTGTCAGCAGTAGTTTAAAATGATGACAATCATTCAGGTTTAAGGGTTTATCAGGATGATTTATCAGGAGATAGTTTTAATACTTTGTGAACTTCATTCCTAATGTCATAAATTCTATTTTCAAGAAACAAAGGATTATCTCTAAACCATTTAATATTTAAGGGTGAAGGATGAGGGAGAACAAACGCTAACTTTCCATTCATAGAATTGTTATGAAAGATTAGGCTGTTATAATCCTGACCAGGAAAAAGAAAATTAGCGGCATAGCTGCCAATAATAATGTAAATTTCATTATCAATACATGAAAGCTCCTTCACAAGCCAATTCTTGGCGCATATTTTTGGAGGTAATCTGTCACCACCATTTGGAGCTTTGCCAGGATAGCAGTGAGCTACGGATGTTATATAGAAATTATCTTTATTATAAAAGACATCCTCACTTATATCGTACCATTCATGGCGTAATTTACGACCACTTAAATCATTAAATGGTTTTAAGGTATCATGAACATTTAAGGATGGTGCCTGACTTATTTGCATTATTTTAGATTTTTCATTACCCCAAACAATTGGATGGGGCTCAAATCCAAATTTATTTTCACATTTTCTACAACTTAGTATTTCTTCTTTTAAGTCATCAAACATAAAAAAAGCCTCCTTCTTACACAGATTATTAATTATAGTCCGCTTTTTGTATGAATACTATTATAGAAAAGTACAAGTGGAATTTCAAATTAATTTTATGGTAATAAATATTTGGATATAACCGATTATATGTAGACTACTATTTATGGCTTGATTAAGAGTAGAAATTAGATTATGATTGGTAGTGATAAATATGAGAATATTCATGTCCTTGATTAAAACTATAATCAAGGAATAAAGTAACATAAATAAAGTAACATAAAACAAGTAACATAAAACAAGTAACATAAAACAAGTAACATAAATAAATCGACATAAATAAAGTAACACAAATTAAACACTAAAAAAGTAACGTATTTAATGCAATATAAATAAGGTGATATAAATTTTTAATTTATATTAACGAATAAAGTAAATTTATAAATTGATCAAAAGTAAGAATTATTCATAAAGATTATAATTCTTCACTTTGAAAGGATGTTAAGATGATTGCTTTAATAGCTGCCTGTGATCTGAATAATGTAATTGGGTATAAAGGAAAAATACCTTGGTCCATAAAAGGAGAACAGAAAAGATTTAAAGAATTATCAACTGGTAATGTTGTGGTTATGGGGCGACGCTCCTATGAAGAAATTGGACATCCACTACCAGGACGAACAACTATAGTGATTTCAAACACGATTACTTATAATGACCACAATCTTTGTACGGTACCATCTCTTTCTGATGCTATTTCCTATAGCGGAAATAAGGATATATATATTTCAGGTGGTTCAAGGCTTTATCAGGAAGCCCTGCCGATTGCAGATAAAATTTATCTCACAATAGTTGAAAGTGAATTTAGTGGAGATACATTTTTTCCTATCATTAATCAGGATGAGTGGTTAAAAACTTATGAGCTACGGGTGGAGGGTGCATTACCGTATACCTATATAACGTTAGAGAGAAAGCTATAGTAATTAATAGGAAGGTATTTTATATAAAATAATCTCATGGTTAATTTATTTTATTTGAAATTAGTCATACCAGATACATAAATTCTTAGGAGGATACAATGGAACCAATTAAACCATATAAAAAGGCATTTAACTATTCTTATACACTGGGAGCTTTTCCTACTTTTGAGTTACTGGAAGGAAAGCCTGAAAAAGTAAAACGAGTATATATACACTCTAGTTTTACAGAGTCTGCGCATATCAACGAGGTATGCAGAGAAAAAAATATTCCCGTTATGGTTGATGATAAAATATTTCATAAAATCAGTGATAAGGAAAACTGTTTTGTAATTGGAGTTTTGGACAAATATGAAGAGAAATTAAGGACAGATCAATCTCACTTGGTATTAGTCAATCCTAGTAATATGGGGAACCTTGGTACCATACTAAGAACTGCACTTGGAATGGGAATTAATGATGTAGCAATTATTTCTCCTGGAGCAGATGTATTTAATCCGAAGACTATAAGAGCTTCCATGGGTGCTTTGTTTAAGATGAGGGTTAGTTATTATGAAAGTTTTGAAGAATATCAAAGCATATTCAAAGCACATGATATTTTTACGTTTATGTTAAATGGTGAAAATACATTAGAGGTACAAAACTGTCCGAAAACGGAGCTGTTTTCCTTGGTATTTGGAAATGAAGCCACAGGACTTGATGATTCTTATTTAAGTGTCGGCACCAGTGTATTTATTCCTCAATCTCCACAAGTGGATTCCTTAAATATTACCATTGCTGTTGGAATTGCTACTTTTATATTTACACATCAGAATCCGTAATTTGATCTTGTTAGGAATATAAGTATACCGTGTTAGAGCAATATTACCCCTTTGATGATTCTTGATATACCGTCACCTAAACGGTATATTTTATATAATATTTCATGCACAATATTTCAATAGAAAGAGGCGTAAATCAATGAAAATGGTTAAGGTAAGAATGGCTTGTTTGGAAGATGCAGCAAAGATATATAAAATATATGAGCCATATATTTTAAATACTGTAATTACGTTTGAATATGAGAAAGTTCCGCTTACAGTATTTGAGAATCGTATGAAAGCTGTCATGAGTAAGTTTCCTTGGATAGTTTGCGAAATCGACGGCAGGATTGCAGGATATGCCTATTGTTCTCCACACTTGGAGAGAGCTGCATTTGGTTGGGACTGTGAATGTTCTGTTTATCTAAATGAAGAATATCACAAAATGGGAATAGGAACAGCTCTTTATAAAGCCATATTTCAAATCATTGAAGTGCAAGGCTATTATAATATATACTCATTAATTTGTGTACCCCATGAAAGCAGT
>DALYNO010000186.1:0-4545 GCA_031975295.1 Anaerocolumna sp.
CAACACAAAAGAGATTGCTGATAATTATGCAAAAATCTATCCAAGTATTGTAAAAGCTGTTCATCAAGAAAATGGAGGACATGGCGAAGCTGTTAATACAGGTATTCGTAATGCTACAGGTACTTATTTTAAAGTAGTAGACAGTGATGACTGGGTTAGTGGTGGTGCATATAAAAAAATATTAGATACCTTGGAAAAATTAGAAAAAGAAAATACAGAAGTTGATATGTTAATCAGTAATTTTGTTTATGAAAAAGATGGTGCTCAACGTAAAAAGGTTATGAGGTATCATCATGTGTTACCCGAGGATAGAGTAATCACCTGGGAGGATGTTGGACATTTTCACAAAGGTCAATATATACTTATGCATTCCGTAATCTATCGAAGGAATCTACTTCTGGAATGTAATTTAGAGCTGCCAAAGCATACATTTTATGTAGATAATTTATTTGTATATGTTCCTCTTAGTCTTGTAGAAAAAATGTACTATTTGAATGTTGATTTTTATCGCTATTATATAGGCAGAGAGGATCAATCTGTTAATGAAAAGATTATGATTAGTCGTATTGACCAACAAATTCGAGTTAACAAATTAATGTTAGATTTAGTGGATTTAAGAAGTATAAAATCTATTAATAAGCGTACTTATATGTATAATTATTTAGAGATTATAACGATAGTTTCCACGATTCTTTTAATTCGGTCTGGAACAAAAGAAAACCAGAATAAGAAAAAAGAATTATGGAATTATTTAAAAACGAAAGATATTATGCTTTATTATAAATTAAGACATGGGGTTATGGGTATAACCATGCATTTGCCTGGAAGTGTAGGTAGAAATGTATGTTTGGCTGCTTATAAACTCTCACAAAAAGTTGTAGGGTTTAATTAACAGAGAAAAAAAAGGTATCTTTAATAAATTGGCAGAGATTTATAAATATATAGCCATTTATAAGAGATGCCTTTTATAATTCATTTGCCATAATGATAGGTGTTAAACAGTTTAGGATACAGATTATAGAATGATAGATTAAGGTATACATATAGAAATTCATTAGTGTACAAACTCAAAAGATATGTTACAATAGGTCTGATTCAATATAATAGAAGTAAGGTGTGAAAGACTGCTTAAGAACGTGAATTGAATGTGTGGCCTTAAGTATTAGCATAATTTTAGCAGGTTATTGACACTGGATTTTATTAAAACATAAGAGAGAAAGGACATAGAGCTTCCTATCAGGAAGCTACCGTAGTTTGTTACGGTAATTAGGAAAGGTTAATGAAAAAAAAATTACTTATATTGATTTTGCTATGTTTTGGTATATTTTTAGTAACAGGTTGCTCGAAAAAGCCCCAGGTGTATGAGCAACAGGAATTTAAAATGGATACCATTATGAATTTAAAGGCTTACGGTTCAAAAGCAGAAAATGCTGTGAAAAAAGCTTACGACAGAATAGATGAAATAGAGCAAATGGCCAGTGCACAAATTGCGACCAGTGATGTGAGCATGATTAATGAGAAGGCTGGAGTTGCGTATGTAAAAGTTCATCCAGAAATTATACTCATGCTGCAAACAGCAGTGAAATATTCAGAATTAAGTGAAGGTGCCTTTGATATTACAGTTGGGCCTTTGATTAAACTTTGGGGAATTGGTACGGAAAATGAAAGAATTCCTGAAGCATCAGAGATAAAAGAAACCTTAGCCTTGGTAGGGTATAAGAATATTAGTATTAATGAGGCAGAGGGCAGTGTCATGCTCTTAAAGAAAGGGATGTCTATTGACCTTGGTGGTATTGCTAAGGGATATGCAGCGGATGAAGTTGTTAAAATCTTTAAGAATAAAGGGATAACTAGCGCACTGATCAACCTTGGTGGAAGCAGCATGTATACCCTTGGTAAAAAACCGGATCTTTCACTGTGGTCCATTGCTATTCAACACCCCAGAAAAGATAAGAATGGAAATTACGCTGGTGTTATTAAAATGAGTAATCAAGCATTGTCTACCTCTGGAGACTATGAAAGATATTTTATTCGTAATGATAAAAGATATCATCACATCTTAAACCCTTTTACCGGTTATCCGGCTGACGCAGGTGTTATGAGTGATACAATCGTTATTAGTGGTGATAATCCAAATGGTAATATGCTGGCAGACATTTTAACGAAAGTAACTTTTGTATCTGGAATTGAGAAAGGCCTTGGTATTATTGATCGTTTGGATGGAATAGAATGTTTAGCAATTACTACAGATAACAAAATATATAAGTCCTCTGGATGGTCCCTTTTAGTAGAGGACGTCAGTCCAGACTTCACCGAAATGAATAAATAAGAGTTCTAGTTATGCAGCTTATATCAGGTAACACTTTGATAAAGTATAATAAAATGCCTGGCAATGTCTAAGATTGTTTACAAAAGCTTAGAATTGCTAGGCATTATTTATATTGTATACTATAGTTCCTTAAATAGGTTGCTTTTTATAATAAACTACTGGTTTACAGATTTCCGATATTGATTCTTATTCAACGCTGAAGCTACCGAATGGTTTTCCAACCATCTTGCAGCAACTTCTGGATACTGACTCCATGAGAGCGGCACATTCTTTTTAATTCATATAAGTCAGTGTTATTACGTCTAATGATATTCACACCATAATCACAGGTTAAACCGGCCTGAAACCCCAATTCTTCTAATACAGTAATGGTCTCACCACTAAACTCACCATATGGGTAAGTAAACGTAGTGGGAGATTCCCCCGTAATGGATTTAATTTCATCTTGTAATTTGGTTAAATCATCAGCAAGGATTAAATTATAGTCAGAAAAAGATTCACCGGGTTTTGGTTTGGCACCAATGCGGCCCTTTTTGGTGGTATGGAGATTGTAAGTGTGGTTTTGTATCTCTACTAAGCCAGAATCTAACATTTCATTGATCCGATCCCAACTAAGGTGGGAGTATTCAATATTTTCATCATGTACGCGTGTAAAATCATCAGTACTTTTCCCAATAATGGATAAAACTATTTTGTAATTATATTTTTTTAATAATGGAAAGGCATATTTATAAGTACTTAAATAGCCATCATCAAAAGTTAACATAATAGGATTTTCAGGAAGGGGTTTGTTGTTATATACATAATCAATTAATTCACTCATTGTTATTGTGTTGTAATGATTTTCATACAGGTACTGCAAGTCATTTTCAAATTCCTTAGGAGATATTACATCCTTACCAAAGTTTGATGACTTTACTTGATGATACATAACAATAGGCAAATATACAACACCTTCTTCAGCTGACATTGGTCTGGACACAGACAAATAAGTGTTTTTAAATAAAGTCAAGCTAACCATTAATAAAGCAAGTATTAATAAATATGATATCATATAATTTTCAGTTTTTTTACTCATACAATTGTTTACCTTATTTACCTTTTCAACAAGTCATATAAGTATATGTTATCATCTATCATTTCATTATTGATTTAAGAATATTGTGTAAGTTATTTTAAAGTCTTTCCAGTCTTTGCATAAAATACAAGTGATATAACTAAAGTGATAAGCTCTGCCAGTGGAAAGGAAAGCCATACACCATTTAGTCCCAATAAGGAAGATAAGAGTAAAACAATAGGGATTAAAGCAGCACAGCCTCTGCATATGGATACGGCAAAAGCTTTTGCAGGTTGTACGATGGAACTGTAAAAATAAGAAAGTATAATATTAATACCAGCAAAGAAAAATCCTATAAAATATAAATGAAGTCCATCCAAAGCCAAGCTGGCTAACTGGGTATTATGCTCTCCATTAAAAGCTTCTATTAATTGATTGGAGCATAGCAATATGGTTCCATAGAGTAGAATGGAAAACAATATGGAGAGGCTTAGGGCATATTTTAGAATTTTCTTAATTACAACATAATTGGAAATACCGAAGTTGTTACTTATAATTGGCTGAACACCTTGGGCAATACCAACGAAAATTGAAATAGCCACCAAAGCTATATTGGCAACAATACCATATGCAGCTACACCAATATTGCCTGCAAGTTTCAGTATAATAAGATTAAATATAATTAATACAATTCCTGAGGAAATCTCTGTTATAAAGGAAGATACTCCAAGACTTAGAATTTCTTTTATATGTTGAAATTCCAGCTTAAGTTTATCTATATGAAAACTATTTTTCTTCTTAATGAAATGAGAGGACAGAATAGCAATACTTATAATGGGCGCCAACACTGTTGCAAAAGCAGCACCAAACATACCCATTTTAAATGGAAATATAAAAATATAGTCCAAAACAATATTTGAAAAGCTACCAATTAACATAGCAAACATGGAAAGTCTTGGATCCCCGTCATTTCGTACAAAGGCTATCAATATATTATTAAATATAAAAAAAGGTGCCCCAATTAATAAAGTTTTCAGATAGACATTCGTTAATGGCAAGGTAATATCGTCGGCACCTAATAAAGTACTTAATTTTTGTGACAGAAAAATACCAAGTAGTAAATAAATAAGTCCAGCTATGATACCAATTATAGCTGCAT
>DALYNO010000186.1:4555-5840 GCA_031975295.1 Anaerocolumna sp.
TAATATTGCAAAGCTTGTAGCACCTCCGATGCCAATCATAAGACCTGTACCATGTATAAAACTATAGACAGAAATAGATAGATTCAGCGCAGTAAGACCATTTGAACCAAGACCTTTGGCAACAAAAAAGGTATCTGCAAGTATATAACAGGATAAACCAATCATGCCAAGAACGTTTAAGCTTACGTATTTCATAAAAACTTGAAAGTGTTTTTGTTTCATTTCTTTTCTCCTTCACACAAAAAAAATGCCCGTATTCCAACCTACATGGCCTAAAGGTATGGAATCGAACACTCCTAAGAATGATTGCCCGGCGGCAATAAAATATAAAATCATGATGCAATTATACTATAAAGGAAGGGTATAGTCAATTCAAACAAATAACATAAATTTGACATTCAAACAATTAACATATCTCTTGACATTAGACATATATAATAGTATATTAAAGCAAATGAAATGCATTTGCGTTTGCTTTTTTTAGGTTTGTTGAAAGTATATTTATGAAAGCAAATTTTTGCAGGCAATTGGTACCTGAGACAAAGTTGGCAGGTATTGGAAGGGCATGGTTATCATAATGAAAACAAAGATTGATGTGATATCAGGTTTTTTGGGAGCAGGAAAAACCACCTTAATTAGAAAACTACTAGATGAAGCCCTTAAGGGAGAGAAAATAGCTTTAATAGAAAATGAATTTGGTACAGTGGGCATTGATGGAGTCATAATGAAGGATTATGACATTCAAATTAGAGAATTAAATGCAGGATGTATCTGTTGCAGCATTGCTGGGGATTTTACGGCTGGATTAAAAGAAGTTTTAAGGTCTTACAAACCGGACAGAGTTATTATAGAACCCTCTGGCGTAAGCAAATTATCAGATGTGTTAAAGGGATGCCGGCCATTTTTAAGTGATGATGGGATTGTATTAAATTCTTGTATTACTGTATTAGATATTACCAAATTTAAAATGTACATAAAGAATTTTGCTCAGTTTTATAAAGACCAGATCACAGAAGCTAAAACAATTATATTAAGCAGAACCCAAGGGGCCTCAAAAGATAAAATTGATGAAGTGGTATACAATATCAGACAGATTAATAAAGAAGCTGTCATTATAACGACAGACTGGGAACATTTACCGGGGGATAAATTACTTGTAACAGCAGAAACAGAGACAAAGCTTAGTTTGGAAAGAGAATTAATGACAAGAGTGGAAGTAAAACGTAAAGAAGTCGGCACCCCTGGACGGGTTGTGAAAGCTTTGGTAAAGCAGAATAAAGGGACT
>DALYNO010000186.1:5850-6775 GCA_031975295.1 Anaerocolumna sp.
AGAAGATAATTTTCAAGTCTGGGGAATAGAAACTTCCAAGATATTTGAGAAAGAAAAGCTTACGAAAATCCTGAATAGTTTTAAAGATCAAGAGGGCATGATTCTTAGAGGTAAGGGAATTGTTGAAACAACTAGTCAGAAGTGGTTACAGTTTGACTATGTTCCGGGAGAAATTAACGTAAAGGACACGGTACCTGATTTGATTGGAAGAATTTGTGTTATTGGAGATGGTGTGAATAAAGATACATTGGCGAAATTATTTGAGATTCATGAAATCTAAAATAGTTTATGAAGTTAGTTATCAATAAAATTGGAGAATATATGGCAGTTTATGTAGATGTAGTAACAGGATTTTTAGAAAGTGGTAAAACAACTTTTATCAAGGAGCTATTTACAAAAAAGAGAAAAGAAAACTATGAGAAAATAATCTTATTGGTATGTGAGGAAGGTATAGAGGAATATGATTTAGAATTTTTAGAGAGAAATCATATTACTTTATATATGGTTCAGGATTCAAGTGAAATATCTGGGGATTTATTTGAAAAATTAGAGCAGATGGAGGAGCCGGACTATATACTCATTGAGTACAACGGTACATGGGATATTAGTCCTTTATTAAATGCAAAGATTCCAAACTATTATATGTTTAGAAATATTTCCTTTGTTAGTGAAGCAGATACATTTTTGCATTATCTTAGCAATATGTCCTCCCTGCTTTTACCCCAAATTAAAAATAGTGATTATGTAATTTTCAATAGGTTTGAGAAAGTAACAAGACTACAAAAGAATATGTATAAAAAGCAAGTTAAGAGTATTAATTCTAATACAAAACCCTACTTTTTGAACAGGCTAGAAGAAAATAAAACCTTATATGACAGTTATGCGCCAAACGAACAATTGAAAGCCTTAATAACGCCAGGTATGG
>DALYNO010000186.1:6785-7686 GCA_031975295.1 Anaerocolumna sp.
GTATGGTTATATCCTTAATTTTAATGATTGCATTATGTTTTTTATCCAATAATATGTTAATTCAACTATATCAGTTTGTACAGAAAGTAGCCATTTCATTTTTGAGTATTCTAATTCAAGCTTTACCCTTTATTTTACTGGGTGCATTCATTTCTTCATTCATCCAAATAATTGTACCAAGCAGTCGAATCATTGGTATTATTACAAAGCATAATATAAAGTCTTTAATAGGTGCTGCGTTAGCAGGATTTTTCTTTCCTGTTTGCGACTGCGGTTTAGTTCCAATGATATCTGGTTTGTTAAAAAAAGGAGCTCCCTTGCCTCAAATTATGACTTTTTGGCTAACAAGTGCTGCTGTGAATCCTATCGTGATTCTTTCGGTATTATATGCCTTTCCAGGTAATCCCCGTATAGCTATACTTAGGGTATTAGCGGGATTACTAACAGGTTTATTCGTTGGCATCATATTGATGTTATTAAAAATTAATACAAAAGATGTGATCAATGAAAATATATTGTTGCAGACAGTTGGCGGAGAACTCTTAGAAGTTGACAAAGAGTCTAGATTTTACAAAGTAAATGCAGTAATAAAAGGAACCCAGTTGGAATTCTTCAGGGTATTAAAGTATGTTATTATAGGCGCTCTATTGTCCTCTGTAGGACTTATATTTTTACCACAGACAATTAAAAACTTTATTGTAGCCAATGATTTGATGCAATACGGAATCATGGTTATTGCAGCAGTCTTTATGTCCACTTGCTCTACTTCTAACGCTTTTATTGCAAGGAGTTTTACAGCTAGCTTCTCCTATCCTTCCATTTTATCATTTATGGTATTGGGGCCAATGCTAGACTTTAAAAATCTCATTATTTTTTCTGAAACCATAAAAAAAAGGTTTTT
>DALYNO010000187.1:0-4827 GCA_031975295.1 Anaerocolumna sp.
GTATGATTTACCCACTCAGGGGTTATGTTAATGTCAATGGCATTCATCCAAGGGAATGTAAAATATACAAGGCTTTTTCCCTGATGATTCATATCACTTTCTGTATAAAATCCATCTTCAAAGTAGTAAACAGAAGTATCACCACTAACTAATTTAAAATAATATTTACACCTTTTATACTGGGGTTTTACTGTGGTGGTCCACCAAATATGATGAGTCAAATTCTTCTTATAAATAAGTTCTTCTTCCACACCATTCCACTTCCAGTTTCCTCCAAGAATTCCATTTTCAAAAGGATCACCGTAATAGATATAAACTCTCTCAACATCATGACCGGTTTTTAAATTAATAATAAGATCCTCTTCATTTAATGGATAACAATAATTGTCTGAGGTTCTATGGTAAATTGCTTCTAATTTCATTTGTAACTCCTTTGTTATAACAAATAAAAGTCAAATTAAGTTACTTTTATTATGTTATCCTAAATCAAAAATATAGTGGGAATTTTAAGTAATTTCGGAAAACGGTTTCCGTATTGCCATAAAAAAGTTATATAAACATTACCCTTTATTTTTGAATAACATCCATATAATCAATTCTACATACCTCATAAGGTATTTCCGTATGTTTGCCTTTGTCTCCGTTTAGCAAATTCTTTAATTCATCAAAAGCCTGTTTGGACTTCAAATTAAAATCCTGCTTAACTGTATTCATAGCTATCTTGGTATAACCCATTAATCTAATTCCATCAAAGCCACTTACAGGTCTGAATATATCCATTTCTGTCAGTGCAAATACTGCTCCAATGGCCATAAGATCCGATGCACATACAATTACATTTATATTCTTACCATGTTTTAATGTTATTTCTCTTGCTTTATATTCGTTAAAGTCTCCATATTTTACAATTAATTCAAAGCCATACTCTTCTTTTAATTTCTTCATAGCATCCAATCTTTGATTGGTAATATATCCGCCTGCACCACCTGCTATATATAAAACTTTATCAATGTATTCGTTCTCATCCAATGTTTTCTTCGCTACATCATACTGCGCAGAGAATTGATCCATAGATACTGAGGAAGTTCTGTCATTAATAATAGGTGAATCAACTAAGACACAGAAGAATTCTTGTTTCTCTATTATTTTATATAAATTCTTATTCTCTATTGATAAATTATAAATAATCAAACAATTAATCCGCTGAGACTTAAGATAAGTTGTTACCTGTTTGTAATTCATCTCATCAAACTGAGAACTGAAAAATGTTACAACTTCAAGATTGTACTCTTTGGCCTTCTCAAAGGCACCTGTTAGGTATTGCATACTGATTTCATCGACAAATTGACTATTGTGGCGAATATCAACAATTAAACCTACGCGATTAAATTCTTTCTTGGATAGAGAGATTGCTACTGAATTAGGAACATATCCTAACTCTTCAACTGCCTTCTCAACTTTTAATCTGGTTTCATTGCTAACAAGGCTATAATTATTTAATACTTTTGATACCGTTGATTTTGCTACCCCGGCTCTTTTTGCCACATCATTTATCGATACCATCAAATTGCCTCCTGCGGAAAACGGTTTCTGTAATATTACTATATAACTCTTTACGTACTTTGTCAATGGCTTTTTATAAATATTTCTATATTCTATTTGATTTATCTTACTTTTTTAGTAAATATGAATATATCCTTACAATATCCTTATTTGAATGGAATTTTAAAAAAATATCACTAAAAAACTGTTATAAATATAGTCAGTACACTCTTACTGATCATGGCTATATTTATAACAGCTTATATTTATTTTATAGTTTAAATTGTTTTGTATATATTTATTTTATATTATGTTTGCTTTTGCATTATTTTTCATTTAATTTCATCTCATACATAAATTCAAGTTTTCTGTGATAATCCATTTCCACCAAATCGGTAGGTTTTACTTCACCATCACTTTTATCAAAATAAGATATTCCTCCATACGTGAGCATTTTATGGACAAATTGAGAACAGAACATGATATTAGGCTTATGTGAATATTTTAGTACAAGTCCCATTAAATTATAAGCACTTCCATCTCTATTAATTTCTTTGACCTTATCAAGTATTTTAATTTTTTGCTCTTTTGTACAAGAAAGTTTATAAACCAGAATGGATGCATCTTCCTTTTTATTAAAAAAATCAATCATTTCATAGTTTAAACCAGGGGGGTAAACACGTTCTCCTCCATTATAGCTAATAATTGTCTTTAATTCAGAGTCAAACGATAAGGAAGCATGGTTATACTGTTTCTGTGTAAAGGTAGAAATTATCTCACTTGCAGGGCTTCCTGTATTGGATAATATAATATAAATATATCCATCTTCTAACCATTTCTCTGCTTCATAAAAATACTCATCCGTTAGTACACCTTTATTAATGTATTGAAAAGAATTATGACGATATAAATCATCTTTAATCTCTTTTAGATTTTCTACTGAAAAGGCTTGTCCTGCCTTTTCAAGAATTTCCATAGTAGATATAATCTTATTTCTGCCAGCCTTAATATCCGAGAAGCTTATACTTGCAACTTCTCCGGCAGAGGGTAAATAAAAGCTAGTATACTTATTTATCGTTGCAAATCTCTCAACTAAGAAAGGAAACCAAATTACAGCAGCGCCAAATAACCTGCCTACAAATCTATGTAATTGGGTTTGATCTTCTTGAAATGTTACTAGGGTCATATAAGTTATTTGCAACCCCATAATTACAATATACAATAAATTCAGATATATCTTTGCTCTGCTTTCAGACGGTACAATTAAGGTTCTCACTATCATAAGCAGGCAGACAAATATATAAATCAAAACGGTAAATAAATAATTGCCCCCGATCATTACATTTAGAAGCAATAAAAGTATGATAACTTTTAATGCAATTGTATACCTTTTTAAATCTTTCATAACTATCTCCTAAATATAATATTTTATATCCCCTTAGCTCTAATCAGTTTAAATAAAATCATAAACTAAATCATAAACTTATAAATTGAGCCATATCCTTTTCGTTACTACCTATTCTTTTATAATAACTCTATTCTTATATGTTATTGCTTTTTACTATTTTTTTCAACTACTAAAAAAGATTTTTTGAATAAATGCCTGATTAATCACCACAATATTCCTGAATAGATTTCTTACAAAAAATTGTGATTTAAGTCATTGTATTGGTATTTCAGACATGCTATGATACAAATTAATCAAATAGATAGACCAAAACGTACAAATGGAGGTAATGATTATGGCTAAGAAATTAACAGATAAGGTAACTTGGGTTGGTAAAGTAGATTGGGAATTAAAGAACTTTCACGGACTGGAATATTCCACAAATAAAGGCTCCTCTTATAATTCATATCTAATAAGGGATAAAAAAACAGTTTTAATTGATACAGTATGGCAGCCATTTGATAAAGAATTTGTGTCTCGCCTTAAACAAGAAATTGATTTAAATGAAATAGATTATATTATAGCTAACCACGGAGAGATTGATCATAGTGGTGCTCTTCCTGAATTATTAAACGAAATCCCTGATACACCTGTTTATTGTACAGCAAAAGGTGCTCAAATACTAAAAGGACATTATCACAAAGATTGGAATTTCGTTACTGTAAAAACTGGGGATACTCTAGATATTGGCGAGAGTAAGCTTGTCTTCGTAGAAGCACCAATGTTACATTGGCCTGATAGCATGTTTACTTATATGACTGGCGGAAATATCCTCTTTAGCAATGATGCCTTTGGTCAGCATTATGCAACAGAATCCTTATACAATGATAATGTTGATACAAGTGAACTCTTTGCAGAAGCCATTAAATATTATGCAAATATATTAACTCCCTTTAGTGCACTAGTTACCAAAAAAATCAAAGAGATTCTTGCACTGAACCTACCCGTTGATTTGATTTGCCCAAGTCATGGTATCATCTGGAAAGATAATCCTACGCAAATTGTTGGTAAATATTTAGAATGGGCTGATTCTTATCAAGAAAATCAAATCACAATTATTTATGACACCATGTGGAATGCAACAAGAAAGATGGCTGAAGCTATTGCTGCAGGAATAACCCAGGCGGATAATCAGGTTACTGTTAAGTTATTTAATTCTGCTAAAGAAGATAAAAACGACTTAATTACAGAGATTTTTCGTTCTAAGGCAGTACTCATAGGTTCTTCTACGGTGAATAATGGTTACCTTCATTCCTTAGGAGGTCTTCTAGAAATGACGAAAGGACTTAAATTTAAAAAGAAAAAAGGTGCTGCTTTTGGAAGCTATGGTTGGAGTGGCGAGGCTGTTGGACAACTTACGAAAGAGCTGACAGCATGTGGATTTGAAGCAGTCAATGAGGGTTACCGCTCTCTATGGGTTCCAGATGAGGCAGAATTATTACGATGCACAGAGTTTGGGGCAGCATTTATTAGTCAGATATAATACAGTTATTTCAGTAATGTAATCCTTTATACTTTCTGTAAGACATATCTAGGTTTATATTTAAATCGGCATTCCCTTGTCTATTTAATCTTATAATCCTTTGATATGTCTTTTCCATGTTATATTCCTCTCACAATTAGATTCTAATTCATTCCTTTATTTATAGATACTGGGTTTGACAAGATACAATACTTCTTGTAACATGTAAATAAATGATCTATTGCAAAATATCACGGAACCACCAATGCCCTATGGGGCAAGATCTGGCAAGAAAACTGAATCAATTGTATCATAAAGAATGAAGTCTTTGCCGTTTCGCGTTGTTTGAAAGGAGTTATCATGAAAGAAACAAAGC
>DALYNO010000187.1:4837-7645 GCA_031975295.1 Anaerocolumna sp.
AACAAGCTATGCATTCATAAAGTACCTATTTTTACCACACTTAATCATGAAGATTTAATAAATATTTCCCAAGTAATTGAACATAGAGAATATAAAAAAGGCGAAGTCCTCTTTCATATTGGTGATGTTGTTAATTCTATCATTATTATGAATGTGGGCAGTGTAAAGGCATATAAATATACACCTGAGGGCCGTGAGCAGATACTATATGTGTTTTCTGATGGCGATTTTTTGGGAGAACAATATCTGCTTAGTAATCAAAGAGCAGGTTATACAGTAGAAGCCTTAGAAAATGTCAAAGTATGCATGTTAACCAAATCTCAATTTTATCAGTTATTAGCAAATCATCCAGATATGAGTGTCAAAATCATTGAGGAACTTGGTATACGAATGAGTAAGCTTGAGAACACCTTACAAAGTATGGGTGTAAGAAGTGTGGATGCTAGAATTAGTTCTCTTTTACTTGATTTTAGTTTGAAATATGGTATAGAGACTGACGATGGAATCCTGATTAAACTCCCTTTAAGCAGAGAAGGTATGGCTAATTATCTCGGAATTGCTAGAGAAACGGTAAGCCGAAAACTTATCCAACTAGAAAATGAAGGTCTTATCCGAAGTGTCAGTAATAAGAACCTGCTCATATTAAATATAGAAGCTTTAAAAGAAATGATTGAAGTCTTTTGATTATTTTGATTTATATCACAGAAAATCTTCCGTAACATTGCTATACTAAACGTATCAAATATAAGAATAAATGAAACTTAACACATTACGGGAGGTAAATTATGAATTATGCAGATCAAACACTAAGTATAGGCGAGGTAGTTGCCTTCAATCCTTTGGCTCAAGAAGTTTTTAAGGCATATGATATTGATTTTTGTTGTGGAGGGCACAAGCCTCTTCATGATGCTATTATTAGTCAAGCAATTAATAAAGAAGAAATAATCAAGAAATTACAGGAAGCAGAAACCAAACGCAAAGAACAGTATAATACGAGTGAACACTTTAACGATATGAACCCCCTTGTACTCTCTGCCTATATTGAGGATACGCACCACAACTATTTGAGAAAGGTATTGCCAGAGGCCTTGGAACTTCTGAGTACCATCATGAGGGTACATGGCGGGAACCACCGAGAATTATTTAAAATCTATCAATTATTCGGAAGTTTAAAAACAGATTTAGAACAACATTTGCTAAAAGAAGAGAATCTGCTTTTTCCGCTTCTAAATAATGCCACTCATAATATAACAGAGGTAAAATCCTTAACCAATGAGATTATAACAGAACACGAGACTGCCGGTGATATTCTCAGGGCATTAAGAAGAGAATCTAATGACTATGCCTTACCAGAAGATGCCTGTGCCACTTATCAAAAAGCTTATCATTTATTAGTAGAAATCGAAGGCGATTTGCATCAGCACATTCATCTAGAAAATAATATTTTGTTAAAAGAATACTCAAATCGCTAAATTATTTTTTCCTGGCGTGAAACGATCTTCTATCAACAGTATTTTTCTTTTCTTTCGCCTTAGCATCAAGGTATGTGCAGGCTTGCAGGGGGTATCCATAGATATCCGTACACCAGGATTGGGTTTGAAAAGCTAGCAAAATAGCGATCCATTTATCCTTCGTGTGTAATAAGATACCTCCATCTTGCCATATACCATTATCTTCGGACCATGAACTTTTATTATCATTCCCTTGATTCATATGAACATTGTGAATACCAAGGGGGGGACTAAACTGAAATATCTCATCCATAGTTCCATAGGAAGCAAACATGGAGCCATACACATAAATTGTTGTAGAGGGTTTGCTCTCCTGTTTCGCCATTTCCACATAATGATTAAAAAGGTCATTTAAATCATTATCCTTTCCAGCCAAATCATGAGGTAAGGGTTTCATAGTTTCAGGACCTTCAATAAAGTTGCCTCTTACATAATCCAAAGCCAGATGACTATTCCATGTCTTAACTTTATTGGCAGTGGTTATACTTTGATCAGTCCGGTAAATAGGGGTAAATCCATACGCAAGACGGGTTAAAGCTGGAAGGATTGGAGATTGAAAATCTTCAATGACCAAATATAATACTTCTGGATGTACTGGTCTAGACATTACATTAACTGCTGCCCTGTATTCTCTATTATTTTCACCCAATATATGTATTTGGTAGTGAGGCTTCTTCAAATCTCGTTCTTCCTTACCATTTAGAACAACTCCCTTTAATACTCCATAGTTTTCAATTGGCATCAGACACCTCCAACAGTCAGTAAATCATATTCTCAATTATAACAATCCCTCAATGAAATTGCAATTGTTTGCAATACAATGAGGGTTCATATTCTCAAACAAGATATGTCCCCTCTTAATTTTTTGTATATTCATGATTCATTTTGTTACCAAAACCACAGGAGTGGAGGTGACAATTTTTTATGTTTCTTCATAAATTTTATTTATATGATATTGGGAATTAATAACTAACCACATCTGCGCAAAATAATGCATAATATTCCATATGCCAGCACCTTCAATACCCAGTTCCGGCACAAATTTTATCAAAGCATCTATCGTTCTGGCATCGCTGAACCATACAATGTGTTCCATTTGTATACCCATAGCCGGTGTATAATACTCAAAAAATGCCGCTTGTGAATTTTCCTCAAATAATATAATAGAACCCGTTTGTGCTGCCAGCTCAATAGCAGCATCAGTAGTCAATGAATTCGCTTTCGTTATACCCAATACATAGGGACTTTGCCAGTCATATCCGATAACAGATATTCCTGTATATAATTTCTCTGGAGG
>DALYNO010000188.1:0-3977 GCA_031975295.1 Anaerocolumna sp.
TCTTCTTTATCGTTAGCATTGTGACCAATAATGATAGTAGCACCTTCATCACAATCAAGAATATACCAGCATTCTGTTTTACCCAATGCCCCGTTCTCATTCTTCTTAGCATACGCATCATCTGGATGAACTTGAATGCTTAAATCTGCTTTCGCATCAATAATTTTAATCAAGAGCGGAAATACCTCTCCTTGTACTTCACCAAATAATTCTCTGTGATTATTCCATAGACTACTTAGGGTATGACCTTTAAATTCACCATTTTTTATTGTACAATCACCATTACTATGAGCACTAACCGCCCAGCATTCGCCTGTATTATCACTGGGTATGTTATAACCGAAATCAGTCTTTAATCGATTACCTCCCCATATCATTTCTTTAAAAACAGGTTTTAAGAAAATTATGTCCTTCATCATTGCCTCCTAAAGTATATTACCTTGTTTATATATTACCACAATTGTGTTATATACAAAAGTGAAAATTATCTAAAATTCATTAAAGTCCAGTCATGGAAATGACTATTTCTGTTCGTGGTGAACGAACTAAAAAAGTTAGGATATAACTAACCGAGTATTTCGGTATTATTATATCCTAACTTCCATAAATGAACCTTATTTTTTGATATTAGTTAAACTCCTAAAAGACAATTTATATTTGACTTTTGCAATAACAATCTAAACCAGTAAAGTTCATTACTCATTATTTGAGTTTAACATGCCAATAATTAGATCTGCTGCATTTTCTCTTGTAAGTCTATCCACTGGCTTGATTTCGTTATTACTATTTGCCTTAAGTAAATCAAGTCCCCAAGCAATAGCAACATAACCTAAATCATTTTGTGCTATTTCACTTTTATCTTTAAAATCAATACTATAGATTCCTTTAATCGCAGCTACATTATCATAACCCAAAACGTTAAGAGCAAGTTTAGAAGTGTCTAATCTAGTGATAAATGCTGCATTTTCATTTACTTTTAATTTATTCGTATCAAGATAGAAACCTGCTTTTTCTAAAAATGAAGTTAATTCCTCTACCGTTATGGTTTGATTCGGGTTAAAGGCACCACCCTTAAAACCAATTCCTAAGTCTGCAAGCATTAATATATTACGTGCAGATATTAATCCATTAACATCTGAATAAGTGTAATTATTTGCATTTTTATCATAAACAGTACCATCATAATTTAATACTTTACCTGTAAAAGGAGATATGAAATAAGGGTTAATATCTGTTCTGTATACCAAACGTACTTCTGCATTTACAGAATAGTTATTTTCAGAAATATTAGAAATACTTCCATTACAATTCTTTAAATTATGAATATTATTAATCTCATATACCAAATGATAACCGTCATTTGAAATATAAGAGTGAAAGGCTTTTTCTGGACTCATAGCATTCTTAGGGGATTCAAATGTCACGTTATCGTTCCAATTATAATTATAGCTATATATTTTACCTGTAACACCATCAACAGAACCACTAATGCCGTTGTATGGATACACGATATCTTCATTTACTCTGTCATAGTTATAATTATAACCGCCATAAACTTCCTTATTATCTATATAACCAATTACATAAGCTTCTGAATTATCTGTAAAAACAGATTTTTCAAACAAATCTGGTATTTGCGATTTTAAGAATGTTTCTAATGTATTACGCCCCTGTTCCATGGTATAGGCAACTTTTACATTCTTCCACTCCTTGGAATTTACATCATAATAACTTTTAACACTTGCATGAAAACCTAAGATTTTACCAGTAACAGCATCAACTTCACCCGTTGCATAAGCACGATAGTTGTCTTTTGCACCATCTTTTACTTCTCTGGTGTCGTTCATGGATATACTCCACACATAACGTGTAGTGCCTGATTTACCTGAACCAAATGTGTTATAATCTGAACGCTTATAAAGTTTTGCACTAATAGCATTAAGATTCTTATCAAGAAGAAGACTCTTATTCTCTGTAATAACCTTAATTGCCTTATCTTTACTAATTAAGTTCTTCATTTCTTCGACTTTGATAATTTCTTCCTGGGTCAGACCACCATTTGATTTAGAGCCTGTAGCTGTATCAGCAGTTGCTGCAGATTCTGTATTTATGACCCATTCATTTTGGCTAGTATATACTTCACCTGTTTTTGCATCAACAGCAATGTAATTACTATCCGGTGTATAAACTAGGAACGCCTTAATCTTAGTTGTTCCGTCCTCTTGCGTTGTATAAGCATTTTGATATGATAAATGCATTGTAACTTTTTTACCAATTTTATCTTTTGCTTGTTCTTTCGTTAATTTAGTATCTGCAGATGGAATGGTTATATCGTATAACCATGAAGCAGAATAGGACTTAACTTCACCAGTGTTAAAATCAACTCCCACACTAACAGAATTATCTGTCATAGGGATTCCATTTTCAACTCTAACATAATTATATACATACATACCACCAGCAAAACTATCAGACGTTGCTTCTTGATATTTTACTTTGCTAACAATATTTGAAGCAACCTTTTTCATAAATTCATCGGCTTTGGACTTTAATTCTGATTTTAAAAACTTAGGCGCTTGCTGTTTTTTCTCCTGATTTTTATAATAACTAATAATATTACCAGATTTATCGCTTTGAACATTAATCTGGTCATTACCATCTTTACTCGTCCAGTTTAAGTACCAAACCGGATTTAAGTCATAGCTATTAGAATTATAATAATAATCAAATTCTGATAAGGCAGCAGGTACACTAATCTTAGATTTCACAACTTTAATAATTTGTTCTAAATCCTTGGAATTGACCTCTGTAGAACTCCCTGTTACCACCATTTCACCTGATGCAGGCATATCAATTGCTGCTATTGTACTGGTTTCATTTGATGATGTTACCACAGCTGTCTTATTATTAGAGCCTTGGGCTAATACATAATGAAAAGGTACTACATTAACAACCAAACAACTTGCTAAAACCACTGAAGCTATTTTTCTTCTTATCATAAAAATTCCTCCTTTATTTATAAATCTAAGTTTTTAACTATTTCAAACATTAGACGATACAAATAATGGTATGGTTCCATTTATTTTCATAATATTTTAAATTTTGGTTAATTTATGAATGAACAATCCACTTCTTAATTTTGGTTCAAACCAAGTTGATTTTGGAGGCATTAGTTTCCCCATGTCTGATACATCAAAAAGCTCACTAATGTCTGTAGGATACATCGAAAATGATACTTTCATGTCTTTAGAAGCTCGCAGTTCAAGTTCATCTAAGCCTCTTATACCTCCGATAAAATCTATTCTTTCATCGGTACAGGGATCTTTAATACCTAATATTTCTTCAAACAGATACGTCTGTAAGATAGATACATCCAGACTTTCAACGGGATCACTATCATTTTTATACTTCTCTTTTATACTTAATTTATACCAACTTCCTTGAAGAAACATACCAAAGGTCCCTTTTTCAGTTGGAGAAAAGGCATTAGCACCAAGTTGGATGATTTCAAACTTATTGGTAAGTCGTTCTAAAAATTCTTCTACAGTAAGTCCATTTAAATCTTTTATTGCACGATTATAAGGAAATATCTTAAGCTCTTCTTCCGGAAATAATACACTTAAAAAATAATTGAATTCTTCATCCCCAGTATATCCTTTGGTTTCTTCTCTTCGCTTCATTCCAACTTTGACTGCAGATGCTGCTCTGTGATGACCATCTGCAATGTATATTTGATTAATCTCCATAAAATTCTTACAAAGTTCGTGAATATCCTCTATATTATTGATGCGCCATACCCTATGTATTATGCCATCCTCACTGGTAAAATCATATAGAGGGCTAATTGTTTTATTCTTTTGTACTATCTCATTAATGGATTTTTTGGATCGATAGGCCAAAAATATTGGACCTGTTTGGGCATTACAAATGTCAACATGATGAATTCTATCTAATTCTTTCTCAGTTCTTGTATTCTC
>DALYNO010000188.1:3987-7569 GCA_031975295.1 Anaerocolumna sp.
CTCATGTTTTTTTATAACCCCCTCAAGATAATCATCTATGGATGCACATGCAACAAGTCCCGTTTGACTTCTATGATTCATTGTAAGTTCGTATATATAATAACACGGTTCTTTATCCTGTACAAACAATCCCTGCTCTATCATCTCTTCCAAACTATGTTTAGCTTTTTCGTATACTTCTTGACTATGGATATCAACCTGGTAATCAAATTGGGTTTCCGCCCTGTCAATCCTTAAGAAAGAAAGTGGTTGTTTTTCCACTTCTTTTCTTGCTTCCAGAGTATTATATACGTCGTAAGGAAGTGCTGCTATTTTAGAGGCATTTTCTACTGTGGGTCTTATACATTGAAATGGTTTAATTACGGCCATATTTTTCCTTTCTTATTTCATATTTATTTAGGATAATATTGAAATAGCCCCAACTGATATTACCTCTTAGCAATTTGCGCAAACCAGAAAGTCTCATGGCTGGATTCCAATGCATAAGACCAACTCCAGCCCATGTCTGTTTTATGCAAATTGCCTGGGAAGTGTTTAGGTTGAGGTCAAATTTATTATTTAAGAAAACAGGTTATGACCAAATAGGAATCCGGTTATAACCTGTTTCAGTTTATCGTAACATTGTATGTTTCACATACTGATTCCAGCAAGTTTCTACAAACATTTTACGTACTGTGTACTTCTTTTATCATATTAAATAACTCTTACTTTTAATACACCTGGTATGCTACTCAAAGACTGGACAATGGAAGAATTAGCATCTCCCTCAATATCAAGAACGGTATAAGCATAGTCACCTTTACTCTTATTCACTAGGTTAGAAATGTTAATATTCTCAGCTGAAAATGCACCTGTAAATTGAGTAAGCATGTTAGGAATATTTAAATGATTAATGGTAATACGTTTCCCACTGCTTAAAGCACCAGCATCGCATTCTGGATAATTCACAGAATTTATAATATTACCAAGTTCCATATATTCTTTGATTTGTCTTACTGCCATAATGGCACAATTATCTTCTGATTCTTCTGTAGAGGCACCAAGGTGAGGTATTGCGATTACACCTGGTATATACGCTGTCTTATCATTTGGAAAATCTGTTACATAAGAAGCTACTTTGCCTGAGCTTAATGCTTCTGCCATATCATCATCATCTACCAAAAGATCTCTAGCAAAGTTTAAAATAACTACACCATCTTTCATTTTGGCAATCGTATCTTTATTAATCATCTTTTTGGTGTCTGAAAGAAGTGGTACATGTACTGTAATATAATCACATTCTTTATATATTTCATCT
Organism: Anaerocolumna sp.; assembly: GCA_031975295.1. Lineage (GTDB taxonomy): Bacteria > Bacillota > Clostridia > Lachnospirales > Lachnospiraceae > Anaerocolumna. Next base: position 5,285 of record DALYNO010000188.1, read on the forward strand.
TTTGTTTTGACAGATATAATCTCTCTTGACAGATTCCAAGCATGTTCTACAGATATGTAAGGATCACAGCCATACACTTCCATACCCAAACGATTTGCTGCATTGGCTACCAATACACCAATAGCTCCTAAACCAATCACACCTAATTTCTTTCCTTGTATCTCTTTGCCAGCAAACTTAGCTTTTCCTTTTTCCACTAATTTAGCAATATCACTTTCACCTTTAATGGATTGAACCCAGTTAATACCACCAACAATATTTCTGGAAGCCAGCATAAGACCTGCAATCACTAATTCCTTAACACCATTTGCATTAGCGCCAGGTGTATTAAATACCACAATACCCTTCTTGGCACATTCATCCAATGGAATATTATTTACACCTGCTCCTGCTCTTGCTACAGCTTTTAGATTTTCTGGAAGTTCTATTTCATGCATGGAGGCACTTCTTACTAATGCAGCATCTGCATCCATTAAAGAGTCAACCTTTTCATAATTCTCTGTAAAAAGATTTAAGCCAATCGGTGCGATAGGATTTAAACAATTATATTTTACCATGGTACACTCCTTTATTTTGCATTTTCAGCTTCAAATTTCCTCATAAATTGAACAAGTTTTTCAACACCTTCAATTGGCATAGCATTATAAATACTTGCTCTCATACCACCAACTGATCTATGACCCTTTAAATTCTCAAAGCCCGCGGCCTTCGCTTCCTTAACAAACTTGGCATCTAATTCTTCATTCCCCGTTACAAATGGTACATTCATAAGAGAACGATCTTCTTTTACAACAGTTCCTGTAAAGAGTTTACTTTCATCTAAGAAATCATAAAGAACGGCTGCCTTTTTCTCATTAATTTCTTTCATAGCTGACAATCCACCCAGTTTTTTAATCCATTTAAATACTTTACCACATATGTAAATGCCGTATGCAGGAGGGGTATTATAAAGAGATTCATTATCCGCATGAATCTTATATTTTAACATAGTAGGGGTACCAGGTAAGGTGTCTTCCGTGATTAAATCTTCTCTTATAATCACAATTACTACACCTGCAGGACCAATGTTTTTTTGTACACCACCATATATCAAAGCATATTTACTTACATCTACAGGTTCAGATAAGAAACAGGAGGATACATCTGCAACCAAATCTTTTCCTTTGGTGTTAGGCAAGGTTTTAAATTTTGTACCGTAAATGGTATTGTTCTCACAGATATAAACATAGTCTGCATCTGGACTAATATCTAAATCAGAGCAATCAGGTATATATGAAAATGTTTTATCTGCTGAGGATGCTATAGCTTGTGCATTACCATAGATTTTAGCTTCTTGATACGCTTTTTTAGCCCATTGACCAGTTATGATATAATCTGCAACCTTGTTTTTCATCAGGTTCATTGGTATCATGGCAAATTGCTGGGAAGCTCCTCCCTGTAAAAATAATACCTTATAATTATCAGGAATATTCATTAAGTCTCTTAAATCTTGTTCAGCTTCATGAATGATAGTCTCATATACCTTGGATCTGTGGCTCATTTCCATAACAGACATTCCACTGCCCTTATAATCTAACATTTCCTTTGCTGCTTCTTCTAGCACTTCTTCCGGTAGTACTGCTGGACCTGCTGAAAAATTATACACTCTTCCCACTTTTAAATCCTCCTTAACAATAAGTGTTTGACACTAATAATTACCCTATTTACTTGTGTTTATATAGTAAGTGTTTTTCACTTGACCACTTTACTATGATACATTATAAAACTTAGTTAATTTTTAGTCAATATCTCTTTAGAAAAGAAGGCACTATTTTGTCTAAATATAAATTATATTCATTCAAAAAGTGCCTTTATGTTCCTCTTTGAACCTGGTTATTTCTTCGTCTGAAGATCTTCTTCTGTAAAAACTTCTTCAATTGCTGCACCCGGTGCTACCATTGGCCACACTTTGTCATCGCTAGGGATATAGCAATCTATCACAACAGGTTCATTCATTTCTAATGCTTTCTTAAGAATTGGTTCCACCTCTTCTTTTTTGGTAATTCGATAGGCTTTTGCGCCCATTGCCTCTGAGAGTTTAACAAAGTCTACAGTATCGTTTAATGTGGTATGTGAATATCTCTGACCGTAGAATAAGGACTGCCATTGCCTTACCATACCTAAAACATGGTTATTGAATATAATTTGTATAATTGGTATTTGGTATCTGGCAGCTGTAGCAATTTCATTCATATTCATCCGAAAACAACCATCGCCAGCAATATTTACAACTGTTTTGTCTGGAT
>DALYNO010000189.1:0-7562 GCA_031975295.1 Anaerocolumna sp.
TGCTGCATTACTCTCCCCTCCAAATTTAATAAATCTAAATATATAGCTCCTACTACTTCTGGTCTATATACTTTGATTTCAACTTTCATTCCATACAATACACTCTATAAATAAAATTGTTCATTGAAATATCTACAAGTCACTGGATACAGCTAGTTCTCCTTATGATTTAACCTCCACTAGAACAATCTTTGAAGACAATGTCTAATCTTGCAATACTCAAACTCTTAGTATAGTAATTATATCCTTGGAATATAGCTATCGTAAGCTTTATCCATTACTTTCATAATATATTATGAACATATAAGTCCTAGTATACGTGACCTATGTTAGTTACTCCTCTCTATTCATTAGTTCACTTCTCTCTCTACCTTGACCCATTCCCCATCACCACAACTCTAACAGTCCTCAATATCAACCTAATATCCAACCCAATCGTCCAATTATCAATATACTCTAAATCCAATCTAACAACCTCTTCAAAATTATCAATATCACTCCTTCCACTAACCTGCCATAGACCTGTAAGTCCTGGCTTTAAGCTAAGCCTTCTCTTATGCCTTGACTCATACTGTTCAAACTCATCTAAGGTAGGAGGCCTTGTCCCAACTAAGCTCATATCGCCTTTTAGGACATTCAGAAATTGTGGAAATTCATCCAAGCTTGTCTTACGTATAAATTTACCTACTTTTGTGATGCGAGGGTCATTATCCATCTTAAACATGAGTCCTTGCATCTGGTTTTTATCCATCAGGTCTTTTTTTCGTTTCTCTGCGTCAGTGCACATGGAGCGGAACTTATATATCTTAAACTTCCTTCCGTTTTTCCCAACTCTTGTTTGTGAGAAAAACACAGGACCCTTAGAATCTAATTTAATGATAGGAGCAAGTATGAGAGTTATCATAGCGGTTATTATTACACCGACTAAACCGCCTATTATATCTACCAACCTCTTCATAACTTCTTGTTTACTATCAAATATTCCAGTTGAGAAGGTGATAACCTGCTGCCCCGCAAAGTTCTCCACTCTCTTCTCCTTAAAGCTAAACATGGGGTTCATTTCGATATTTACATGAACCTTAACACCCATTTTCTCAAATTCAAGTATGGCTTCATTTAAGTTATAATCTGCTCTGTAGGGTAAATCTATAAATACCTCATCCACAACATTTAACCTAACAATCTCTAGAAGGTTCGTACTGCTTCCTAATACCAAGATCCCTTCTATACTTTTTCCAACCATATCTTTATCAACAATTGCTATATTACTAATCAGGATAGACCATTCATGTTCCTGTCTTATCTTCCTAATAATGCTCGAGGCTCTGTCCGAGGTCGTAATCAACAGCACTTTATTACTGGCAGTGCTTTTCTTATAATAAGCCAACATATATACTTTTAAATAGCTTCGTAAAACATATGTAATGAGGTAGTTAATGATTAAGAATATGCCAACAAATAGTCTTGAATAATTACCACCTTGTTTTGTAACATACAAATATATTACCAGAACAGCTAATAATTTAATCTGATCCTTTAATATACTGAATCCTTCTTCTCCAAATCCTCTTTTAAAAACATTTTTTGTCTTATTGCTTGTCTCATGTACCCCTATGTAACCGAGTATCAAAATAAATAATGTACTCATATATAAACTTGAAAAATATTCCATGGTAGCGCTGCTGTAACGTATCATCATCGCTAATACAAAAGAAAGCACTATACCAAGAATATCAAAGGTTAATACCAGTAAATCTCCGTCTCTGTTTCTCCTACTTCCCATCACTTTTCATCCCTTATCGTAAAATATAATATAAAAAATAGGGATATCGTAGTATAATGCTCTCATTGCACTCACTACAAATATCCAGCTATACATTTCTTCTTAAGTAATATTATATTTAATTCCCCTAGCTATGTTTCGTTCTAATCTTTAGTTATGTATGTTCTAATATCTCCTTACTCTTGTTGCTCTCGTATAGATGAAATTTCTTAGCCAGCTTATAGCATACTACCAGAGCTACTACTAAGATAATTACGAGTGCAAACAACAAAGGTATATTGAAACTTGCAGTTTGAAAGTGTTCCGGTTCTACAATTGATAAAAATACCATACTATGTCTCATACATACTCCCCCTCCTGTATAGGTACATTTTCCCATTTCCAAGTAATTATAGCAGACAATAAAAGTAAATACAAGTATAATTTTACATATTTACCACCGAATTTTGTGATATATTTACTTATATATACTCGACAAAAATAGTAGTAAGTTAAAATTTGTGTATTTTTCGGAACTTGTACACAATAGTTTTAATTACTACTATAATTTACATTGAATTAGGGGATTTATTTAATTTCTTTCATTACCATTTCCATAATTACCGTAATACTTTCCATAATACTTACCATAGTATTTCCCGTAGTATCCCTTTTTCTCCAAATGAACCTTATTCAGGATAGCCCCAAGAATTCTGCAACCTGATTTCTCAAGTTGAGCCTTAACATCTCTTGCAAATCTATAACTGATGGCATTACTTTCAATCACAAGCACAGCACCATCACTGATCTTCGCCACAACTGCACTATCTATTACGGAGCCAAGGGGAGGTGTATCAATTAGAATATAATCATAGGTATCCTTTAGTGTATGGATCATTGCACCAAATCTCTGATGTTCTAAGAGTTCTGCTGGATTGGGACCAAAGGTTCCTGCAAAGATTACATCCATATTTTCAATATCAGTTTGTAACATAACTTCATGAAGCTCCTTCTGACCTGACAGGTAATGGGTCAGACCGCATTCTACTGCTCCTACTTTATAACGACCTACTAATACAGACTTTCTAAGATCTGCATCAATTAGGATAACTCTTTTTCCTATTTCTGCAAAGGCTATTGCTAGATTAAAGGACACACTGGACTTACCTTCATTAGGCGTACAGCTGGTAAAGGTGATTACTTTTACATCACTTCCACAGAATTGAATATTAGTTCTAAGCGTCTTATATGCTTCGTTGGCTCTGTAATCAAGCTCTGCTCTTTTTTCAAAGACTATTTTATTCATTACTTATTACCCCCTGCTGCCTTATTCTTTTGTCTGCTCTTTTTGTGTCCTGTTTTTCTCTTTCTCTTATCCTGTTCCATCTGCTTTTGACCACCGGATTCAACTGGAATAAGACCTAGTGTATTTAAACCAAGATATTTCTCTATATCATCAGAATCTTTGATGGTATCATCTAACAGGTGTAATACCACAATGATACCTGCTGCAAGGAAGACACCAATCAAACCACCAATTAAGATATTCTTCTTCATATTAGGGCTGGAGGGATTGGTCTGCATAAAGCCTTCCTCCACAACGGTAGGTTCTGAAGTATCCATTATTTTAGCAATTCTGTTGGTGGAAACCGCCGCGAACTCATCAACAATTCTCTTTGCCAGATAAGGATCTGGATATTCTGCTGTTAACTCTAATATACGAGTATTGGTTGGATTACTAATACTAATAATGTTAACCATTTCCTCATATTTCATATTTAGTTCCAAATTCTCTATGACTTGTGATACCACTGGTCGGCTCTTAACCAATACCATATAATCCTGGGTAAGCTGAGCTCCCAACTGTAGATCCTGGAGGGCAAGACTGGTTATTGACGTAGACTTATTGAGTATGTATAGCTTAGTGGTAGAGGTGTAGATGGGTGTTAATAGAAAGTTACTGATAAGTCCCGCAGAAGTTGCTGTTAACACTCCTGTAAGTATAATTATCCATAACCGGGCTTTGATTACGTGAAAAAGTTCTAGCAAGTCAATTTCGATTTCATCATTGATATTTTGTTCCATGGGTACTCCTTTAAATATACTTATTCTCTAGTATTTTACCTGGGTTGATATAGAATAGTTCTCTTGCATACTCTATATCTGTCAGTTTTATAATGGTTTGTAATGCCTTCTCTATATAGGGGCTTCGTGAAGAAGCATTATGACAATCTGTTGCGATTAAATGTATCCATCTATTCTTTATATATCTTTTATGTCTCCCTAGACTCTTACTCAAGATACTTCCAATAAGACTACTGGCATTCATTTGTATATACACGCCAAGCTCAATTATTTCCTCAATTCTGTACTCATCCTCAGTCAGACAAACATATCGTTCCACATGGGCCAGTATGGGTGCAAACCCTGCAAGTATAAATTCTCGAAGCCCTTGATACAGCGTCTTATAATTAACGTCTACAGAGAATTCTATCAATACGTATCTACTATCCGCCAGTGTGAGTGCCCTTCTCTCCATTACATCCTTAAGAGAAGAGGTTCTGTAATAGATTTCATTTCCCATATAGATTCTAAGATCTGTATTGATTCTTTTGGCTTCTTCCTCCACCTTACACTTTATATCCATAAGTTCTGTAACACTCTTTTCCTTAAAGCCAGCGCCATAGTGGGGTGTTGCAAGGATTGTATTGATTCCCTGTTCCTTTGCAATGCGTAACATCCTAATGGTTTCTTCCATATTGGCGGAACCATCATCTACACTGGGTAAGATATGGGTATGTATATCAATTATCTGAAATTTATCCATCCTATTTTCTTCTAACCTTCCGCTTATTTAGGAATGTCTAGTCCTATCTTATACTTTCTTTCAACTGTTTGATAAATACAAATAGCAGCGTTGACGCAATCAATCCAAATCCAGCCATGCCAAGGTACATTTGTATATTCCATTTAAAATAGTTGTTTATAAAAATCATATAATATCTAGGCTCAACTGTTACATGGTATGCCCCAGATAATAATATATAGAGAGAGGTCACTCCAACCATGGCACTTGCCGTGATAACACTATAATTAACATATCGAAGTCCACGGTGCTTGTATTGATACATGCGAATAAGAAGAAATATAATGACTGCAGCAAGCACTAATAGGATTGGAATACCTATGAAGAGAACACTCTGATAAGACTGCTTTAGCTTACTGATTGAATTAATAAAGTCAAATTGAATTCCTCTGCGGTATTCCTGAGATACTTTGGTTATAAGTTCCTCTGTTCCTGCTTTAAGTTCCTCTGTTACCATAACATTTTGATCTTTTAGATAGTTGTTAATATTCCTTCTTAATGACTCTTCCAGCTTGTCTGTCTTATAGGCTGGCTGTTTACCTGCAAGGACATCTTCCACATAATATTTTCCGCCTATGTAGACACGTTCCAGAGTAATAACATCCTCTATTACGGTCACTGGCAGACCCGCATCCTGCACTATTGTTTTGGTGTTGTCATAAATAAGTGAGTAAGTTTCATTATAATAATTGCTTTCACTTACCTTTAGCTTAATCATCTTTTCATTAAAGGCCCCTAAATATAAACCCACCATGAGTAATACAATTAGGATTAGCACAGTCAAAACAAAGGAGAATGCTGCACTTATTACTTTCTGTAATTTAGCTGATTTTTGCTTCATCTGAAATTCTCCTACGTTTAATTGTTCAGTTTCTCACAGTAAACAAAGAATCTGTCATCTCTTTCACCTATAAGCTCTCCAAATGGATAGCAGGTATATAAGATAAGTTTCTCTCCCTGTTCGACTAAAGAATACGTGGTCGTATCATCAGCCTTAGCTATCTTAGTTTCAGTAACCTGATATTGAAATACACCATAATTGGTATTAACTTGTATGGTGTCACCTATTTGTATTTCTTCTAATGGAGCAAAATAATTTGAATCATGTCCACCTATTAGTATTTGCTTTCCTTCTCCTGGCAGACCGCTTGCTATGTATTGACCTGCGCCCTTCTCTAGTATGGCATCACTGTCACCGTAATATAGGGGGACATTAAGTTCTATTCTTTCACAAAGAATGTTTCCATAGTGGGTACCATACTCTGGTATCTGTATTTCGTTTGGTTCTATAGCTTTGTTCTCTACATATAAATCATTGAATTCATGATTGTATTCATTGGAGTAACTAGGTGCACCTTTGGTAATTAATAAATTCAAGTTGGCCCTAGCCATAGATAACACTGGCCCTCCTGTTACATAGGATACAAGGGTTATAATTCCTGCAAAGATCACAGGATATAAAATATATAGGAGGAGATAATTATTCTTCTTAACTTTCAAGCTTAACGTTCCTCCTGTTTAAAGAAATTATATTTTAAGGTTATTATGATGCAGAGTACGAATATCCCCACTATACCAGTAATAGCAATCATAGCAGGTTTCATATTATAACCTGTATTTTTTATTACAGTATTTACAATTAATACACTGTTATCTTCTTTTGTAACGGTTACTTTGTTTTTATTTTGATCGACTTCTGTTTTGGTAGTCGGTTGTTTTCTAATTTCATCTAGAACTTTGTTATCATTATCTTCTGCTGTATTTTCTTTCTGAATGTTATTCTCATGCTGAACGCCATTCTTTTTTGTATCATCAGATACAATCCCCTCTTCACCTATATCCTCTTCTGTGGTTTTATCATCCCCCGTAATTTCTTGTTCACCAGATTTATCTTTTTCTGGCTCCCCTGAACTTTCCTCATTTTCATTTTTATCCTGTCCATCCACTGGAATAAGATAGCCTTCTGCCACTCCTGCCTCTACGTTAGAGAACATCATTCCAATTACTTCATCCTTCTGAGAACCATTCAAATCTACATCATCCTGACTTAAGTAACTGGTCAGCTGTTGCACAAATACTGGATCAACCTTATACTTGATACCGTTTAAATCAAAGGTTCCTTGGGCAGCGCTAACTATGGCTGCTTCGTTAGCATTTATATTACCCGCATATACAATAGAGGAATTAAGGACACAAATAACCACTGTTCCCAATATAAGACCCATTATGCCTGTTGTAATTTTCTTCATCACTATATGAGACTTTAGCACTATATTCCTCCCTATAACAAGAAAATGTACACCAAGTGGGATATCAAAAAATATTCCACTTGGTATACTGATATTAGGTTATTATTAGTATTTTACTGTAAAGCTTACTCCAGTTGCATTCTCAATGGTAAGAACTGTTTCATTGGATTTGTTAAGAGTGTAAACAACACCTGCTCCAGTCTTAACTTTTACATCATTTCCTTCAACAGTAACGAAGTATGTTCTACTACCAAAAGGAGCGTCTGCTGTGAGAGTTACTTCTTTCTCACTTTCTAGATCAGTTGCATCTACAGTTACAAGCACTTTTTTACCAGCTGATTCATATTCTTTAGAGAAAGTCTCAATATCATTCCACTTATTAGTAGTTGCAGTTGTATCATCTAAAAATCTAACTAAAGAACTAAGTATTCCTGCATCAATTTTAAGATCAAGAGGACCATAGTGGACAACAACTTCTTTTAAGTTTTTGTATGAATCAGGTAAAGTATATTTACCACCAATAAGAGTAACTTCATATGCCTGTCCAGGTACTGGACCAGTTGTTCCGCCACCATTAGAACCACCACCTGAAGAACCGCCGCTAGAACCACCACTAGCTCCTTCACCAACAACTTCAACAGTTGTTGCAGTATCGCCAGAACCAACCGTTACAACAATCTTAACA
>DALYNO010000190.1:0-7539 GCA_031975295.1 Anaerocolumna sp.
ACAGTTCCTATTGGGCTGCACCGGGTACAGCAATGAGTTATCTGTTTATTAACTCTATTCCACTAGCTCATACTGGAAATGAACTAAAGAAATCCTATGCCTCTGGCATCAGAAATCTATGGGTGCTTAATGTAGGAGGTTTGAAACCTGTAGAGCAGGATATGGAATTCTTTATAAGATATGGATGGGATGCCGGTAAAGATAAAGAATTTTTAACAGATGCTAAAATATTTACAAAAGATTGGATTAATGCAAATTTCTCTGGCAATCACGGTGCAGAAGCGGCAGAACTTTATAATACCTTTGCCCAGGTAACCAATGTGAGAAAAATTGAACATATGAACACTAAAGTTTTTTCTCAAACTGCCTATGGGGATGAAGCAGGGCGTAGATTATTAAAACTAGAGGATATATTTAGCCGTGGCAACAAGATTTTAATGAGTTTACCAGAAGAAGAAAGGATTGGATTCTTTCAGTTGTTTTTAATGAAGATACATGCCTCTTATTATACAAATCTGGAGTATTACTACGGAGATAGAAGTATCCTATCCTTTGATCGTGGTAACATGCAGGCTGCAGATTATTATGTGTCTCTTTCTCAGAAGATGACAGACCTGATGAGACGTATGTTATATTTCTATGATAAGAAAATGAGTGAAGGTAAATGGGAGAAGATACTCACACCAGAGAGCTTTCCACCTCCAGTAACTGCAATGCATCCAGCGAAAAAGCCTGCACTGAAAATCACTGGCAGCAGCTTGAGAGTGGATTTGTGGAATGAAGAAGAAACCATAAACTTCTCGGTTTATGGACAGAGGAATAAGTGGATTGAATTGGGAAATCAAGGAGAAGGAAATATTCCATTTACAATAGCTTTAGGACAAACAAAAGAATGGCTTACTATTTCTCATACGGAAGGCATAGTGCAGACAGAGAAAAGAATATTGCTATCCATAAAAGAACCTCTTAAATTTGCAGGAAGCAAGGGTGAGATATTTATTTCTGATTTGAGGAATAATGTAATCCATAAGGTACCTGTTCAAATTGATGATTACAGCTTTGTGCCAGAGGCGTATACAGGATATATTGAGGCAGAAGGATATATTTCTATACCAGCAGAAGGATATCAAAGAAGTGTAACAGGTGGAGAAGGTATAGAAGCAGATAGTAAGATAGGTTGGCACAAAATACCCGGTATGGGTAGGTATGAAGGAGCGGCTATGACGGCTTGGAATCCTTCCTTATGTTCCCTTTCAGGAGAGATTAAGAAGAATCCTTATCTGGAGTATCAGATTTACTTAACGAAGGAAGGTAGCCATGTACTTGAATTACACAGATTTCTAACTTTGGATTCTGTAGGAAGAATTCGATTGGGTATAGTTATAGATCAAGGTGAACCCTTGATTATTGAGTCAGAAACCAAAGATGAGTGGGTTGGCAATTGGCAGGATAGTATATTCAATAATGGTGAGAAGCTTCTAATTGACCTTCCCCATTTATCTCAAGGAGCCCACACATTAAAGATTTATATGATAGATAATTACGTAACACTATCTAAGTTGGTGATATATACTGACAAGAGGAAGCAATCAAATCTTGGACCAAGCTATAGTATGCTTCACAATGTGGGTATTTCAGAGCATGGTTTGGAGACACTTTCCTTAGATATAGATGAACTTGAGTGGCTGGGCAGTGAATTTTACCATACTAAATCAGAGGAAGTAAAAGCTTTAGAAGTTTTGTATGCACCAAAAGAATTCTTTACCAGTGAACAGGTATTCAATAAGTGTGTATATCTGCCTCAAGACACTTTAGGCAAAAGAAAATATGATAATAACTTAGAAGTTCATGGGAACAAAGATATCATAAAATCATTTGGGCAAGGCATGTTTATTGAATCTGCAGGTGTAGTAGCAATAGAAGCAGAATATGCACTGGAAAACTCTGAGAATGCTTTCCTTACCTGTAGTAAGGATGAAAAAAATATAACCTGGAGCCATCTTCAAGGGGAAACTTGTGGTAAAACAGGTTTGGTTATGCAGGTGGAAGAACCTAATCTTTTGTGGGAGAATGGGGAAGAAGCGCCTGGAATGCATTATAAACTTCAGATAACTCATGGTGGAAAATATAAGGTATGGCTGTTGTTAAGACATTATAACAGCAAGTCAGATTCTTGTTACTTTGGTCTGGATGGAGAACTCAGACCTATCAAGGAGCAATTTGGTAAAGGAAAACTTCATACGTATAATACTTCTCAGGCTTACTATTGGTGTCATATGACAGACATGGATTTATCTGAGGGTGAACATGTATTATCCATATTAGCAAGGAAGTCTGAGCTAAGAATAGATAGAATTTATTTAACGAAAGAAGATAAATTACCTCCAATTGATGCTGAGTGGGTAGATGCCGTGAGAAAGTAGGCCCTTAAGTTACTACAATCATTTTATACTTATTTCAATATTAATAATCTCAGTCTTGCATTTATAGTAAACTCTTATTAAAGATATTTCGTATAGATGCAAGACTGATTTTAGGTTGTTCCTTGTTGCGTGTTTTATGTACCTGTATAATTTAGTGGAGAATACACCATTTCATCGTGATGGGGCGATAAAATAGTGTACACTACTTGTCAAAACATATAAGCTTAAGCCGTATTCGTAAAATGACTATCATAAAGTATAATGAAAGGCGAGATTTTAACTCCCTCCTTTGCTCTAAAATTGAATAAAACAGTTGCTATATCACAACAATTGGTACAAAATTATCACATAAATGATATCCCATCTTTTCCTTAAAGATTTTAGGTGTAATTACATGATTCATTGTATAACGTATAGCAATATCATTTTTTTCTGTAGATAATTCAAAACAGCCACTTTCTAAAACCCATTTACGAATGTGTTCTCTTGCATTATTACAGTCCTCTTCATTATCTTGGGAGGTTATAACCGCATAAAGACCACCTGGAAAATCTTTTAATAAATAATCGCCAAAATCTTTATCATTGTCAGGTATAGCAAAAAACCATTCCGTATATTCTTCTTTTTCGTTATACCACATAAAGTCACGAGGTGTAATGTAATTATTAACATCTTTTGCCGACCACCAACGATCAAACTTTTCGAGTTCCTCCAGATTAGTTATTGCTCCAGAACTTACCACCTTTAATTGGGGTATTTTTATTATTCTAACATTCTGCATGAAACGTCCTCCCCTATTATTTTGATTTTTATAAAAAATGTAAAATGTAAATCAAATTAATGGTAATATTATACAATAGATTTAAAATGAAAAGCAATATTTTTATCCTTACAAGGGTAATTTGAAAAATGGGTATAGAAATGGAGGGTTAGTGTAGTAACCCGTATTGTTTCAGATATTTCCTGTAACCATTATACTGTTTGTCTTCTTCGGAAATATCATACTGTAGATTTTTTTGATTTAGTTTTGGTATCTTAGGATTTCAATATAATCTTTTCGGCATCGAATGGGAAGAGGGATAATGACCGTTGTCCACTCTCCAGTTATGTACGAAAAGAATCCAATATAATCTTCCAGATAGTTGGAAGATACATCGGTTCTGGTTTTACAAATAAAATCCTTGAATTCAGAATGAAGTTCATTTATACGATCAAGATTTAGGGAGTTACAAGTTCTTATTTTCTATTTCTCCACTATATAAGTACCTGTAAACTTAAGTAGCATTAATCCAGAATATTTGATATAATAGGGTTTACGTCTAGAATTGATATTAAAGGAAATGTTATGAAGGAAGATTTATTAAAAGACTGTATCCTATGTCCAAGAGAATGTCATACCAATCGATTGGAAGGACATAGAGGAAGATGTGGTATGACTTCTGAATTAGTGGTGGCAAGAGCTGCGCTTCATATGTGGGAAGAACCTTGTATATCCGGTGAAACAGGATCTGGAACGGTATTTTTCACAGGTTGCGCTCTGGGTTGTGTATATTGTCAGAATCATAATATAGCCAGTGGTGTAGCTGGCAAAACAATAACGATAGGTCGTTTAACAGAAATATTTTTGGAATTACAACAAAAAGATGCCAGTAATATTAATCTGGTTACCCCCAGTCATTTCATTCCACAGATAAAAGAGGCAATATTGGATAGTAAAAACCGCGGGCTTACAATTCCAATTGTATATAACAGCAGTGGTTATGAAAAGAAGGAATCCTTACAGTTATTAGAAGGACTTATTGATATATATCTTCCTGATTTTAAATACATGGACAGTAATATTGCTGTGAAATACAGTACAGCACAAGACTATCCAGAACATACTAAAGAAAGTATAAAAGAAATGTATAGACAAGTAGGTATACCAGTTTTTGCAGAGAATGGTATTATGAAAAAGGGTATGATTGTAAGACATCTCATACTCCCTGGCCAAGAGAGGGATTCTATGGAAATACTTAAGTATCTATACGAGACCTATGGGGATACTATATATATAAGCATAATGAATCAATATACCCCGCTGGAGAATGTGAAAAAATATCCAGAGATTAACAGAAAATTGACAGAAGCAGAATATGACAAAGTTGTGGACTATGGGATAGACATTGGAATAGAAAATGGATTTATACAAGAAGGTGAAACAGCTACAGAAAGCTTTATCCCAGAATTTAATGGAGAAGGAGTATAAACGTGGATAAAATCAAGAAAAAGGGTGGAAATAATTCCTATAAAGAGAGTAAGAATGTGGATAAAACTATAAAATTTAATAAATCAAACAAAGGTAGTGGATATTCTGGATTAAATACAGATTCAAACCGAGATAGAAAGCAGAGTAAATCTGATAAAGGGTATACAAAAGAACAGAGAGAAAGTAATTTCATTCAGAAAGATACAAGAGGGCAACAAAATAAATATAAAGGGAATAAAGAGAATAAAGTAACTGATTCTAAAAAATGGGCTTCTAATGAAAATAGTTTGAAAGAGTCTAAGATAAGTGATAGAGGTTACCAAGATAAACAAGTTAAGACTATGAAATATCAGGAAAAAGACTACAAAGGCAATGATTTCAAAGAAAAGACCAATAAGGGTAAAGAATTTAAAGGGAAAGACTTTAAAGAAAAAGTATTCAAAGGAAAAGACTTTAAAGGAAAAGAATTCAAAGGAAAAGACTTTAAAGGAAAAGACTTTAAAGAAAAAGAATTCAAAGGAAAAGACTTTAAAGAAAAAGACTTTAAAGAAAAAGAATTCAAAGGAAAAGACTTTAAAGAAAAGGACTACAACGAAAAATTCAGCAAAGAAAAGGACTATCGTAAAGATAAATCTTATACTGATAAGAAACAAGGCGAACAACCAAACAATAGATTAAGAGAAAAAGCAGGTAACGATAAATTTAAGAGCGAGTTTAAAACTGGTAACAAAAACTCTAAATGTCCTGTCATGTATAAATGCGGTGGATGTCAATTGCTTCATTTAGATTATGCAAAACAATTAAAAGATAAGCAGAAAAAGGTTGAGGAACTATTAAGCCAATTTGGTAAGGTTGAGCCAATTATTGGAATGGACAATCCTGACCATTACCGCAACAAAGTTCATGCAGTATTTGATCATGATAGAAAAGGCAATGCTATTTCTGGAGTTTATGAACCTGGAACACACATAGTAGTACCTGTAGATAGTTGCTTAATTGAGAATGAGAAGGCTGATGAAATTATTGTTTCCATCCGTGGCTTATTGAAATCATTTAAAATTAAAACCTATGATGAAGATACGGAATATGGATTACTTCGTCATGTGCTAATTCGTACAGGACATAAAAGTGGTCAGATTATGGTGGTATTGGTATTGGCATCACCTATCCTACCCTCTAAGAATAACTTTGTGAAGGCATTACGTAAGCTTCATCCAGAAATTACAACAATTATAATTAATGTTAACAATAAAAATACCAGTATGATACTTGGTGATAAAGAACAGGTTATTTATGGAAAAGGGTATATTGAAGATACCTTATGTGAGAAAGTATTTCATATCTCACCAAAATCTTTCTATCAAGTAAATCCGGTTCAGACAGAAGTATTATATAAAAAAGCAATTGATTTAGCTGGACTTACTGGTAAAGAAACAATAATTGACGCTTACTGTGGAATTGGTACCATTGGAATTATTGCCAGTGACTTTGCAAAAAAAGTTATTGGAGTAGAATTAAATGTAGATGCGGTTAAAGATGCGAATAGTAACGCTAAGAGAAATCAAATATCGAATATAGATTTCTACAATAAAGATGCTGGAGAGTTTATGTCCCAGATGGCGGCACAAGATCAAAAAGCGGAAGTCGTATTTATGGACCCTCCAAGGGCAGGAAGTGATGAGAAGTTCTTAACATCATTATGCACACTAGCACCAGAACGAATCGTTTATATTTCATGTAATCCAGTTACTTTGGCCAGAGATTTGGAGTTCATTGTGAAAAATGGGTATAAGGTGAATAAAATGATTCCAGTGGATATGTTTCCTAATACGAGCCACGTTGAGGTGATAATAATGATGACGTATTGTGGTCGAGACAAAAAATAAAGGGGTACAACCACAATATGTAGTGGTTTTGGAGCAAAAAATGAGAAAAAAACGGGCAGAAATAGTGCATTTTTCGGCCCGTTTTTTTGAGGCATTTTATAGATGACATCGGGTGTTTTTTGTAAATTCACAAATTGTTTGCAATATGTTATTCATAACTTTTAAAAATGTAACAGAGACACTATATTTTTTCTTATTGTATATATAATTAAATTATGTTAATATAAACATATCAATAAATGTTGAAATGTTTATATAATGTGGAGGATATATTATGAAAGAGAAAATATTAAGTGTAGGATCAATTATATCATCTTTTTTTGCATCAATATGTTGTATTGGAATCCCTCTATTATCAGTTCTTGGTTTGAGCGGTATAGGTCTTTCTTTTGCTCCAGTTATTACACCTTATAAAAACGTTTTCATAGTAATAACAGCATTAATGCTTGGTGTAGCTCACTATATAATAGCAAAAAATAAGAGTACACCAAAAACCACAAGAATTATTCTATGGATTTCAACGGTAATATCTGTTGGATTTATTTCATATTCGTACTTTTTAGAGAGGTAGTTATGCAAATTAAAAATGAACAAATTGAAGCGTATACAAAGTTTTTTCACGGACTATCTAATCCTACAAGATACCAAATTATTATTTCTTTATTAAATGATAAAAAAAACGTAGGTGAACTGGCCGAAGATTTATGTTGCTCCCAAAGTCTTATATCAATGCAGTTAAAATGTTTGAAATGGTGTAATTTTGTAAAGTCAATTAAAGAAGGAAAGAATATCTATTATTATATTTCTGACGAAAGAATAAAGGAACTTATTCAGCTTGGCCAATCAATAGCCGAAGGGAGTATAAATAAGATATGTACCTGTGAGGTTATAGAAAATGAAAATAAGAGTTAAGGGAGGAAAATATAGATAATGGAAAAAGAAACTTTGAATAAATGTTGTTGTGGAAATTCAGAAAAATCTT
>DALYNO010000191.1:0-7463 GCA_031975295.1 Anaerocolumna sp.
CCAATACATAAAATTTTAAGCATAATTATACCATTGCATAGCACACTTTAATACAAATGTGCTACTGCCATAAATAATAAGTTGAAAGAATCTGTTGTTGGCATTTCCCTTCTTGTTTATTTACTTTCAACCTTTTCTCTTTTGTTATGTTACTGCTTATTCGTAATATTATTTATATACGCTTAATCCGGAATTCTTTTTATGATAAACAATTCCTATTCTATAAATGTTACTTCATTACCTGTACGTTTTATCGGATTTGTAGGCATATATTCAGCAAATCCCAGTGCTAATCCTCCGCAGATTGTCTCATTGTCCAAAAGGCCTAATTCCATAAGAAAAGCCCTAATAGCTGTATGATTATCTAACCAGTGCAGTTGATTAATCCAGCAAGAACCAACCTCAAGTCCTGTAGCAGCTAACATCATATTTTCAAGTACGCATGCACTGTCTGCCATGGCATTTCCATATCCTTTTTTATTAGCGACTATAATTAAAGTTGGTGCCTTATAAAAGAATTCATAACCACCTTTTTTGGATGCTCTTATGGAATTTTTAATACTTTCATACATATTATCTTCTACTTCCATCTGACTAAATGCATATTCCACCAGGCTCTTCAGTTTTTGCAAAATTTCTTTATTTTGTATTACTATCATATGAGTTGACTGGTTATTTCCGCCGCTTGGCGCATACTGTCCAGCTTCCAATATAGGAAACAGCAACTCTTTGGGTAATTGATGCTCTTTAAATTTTCTAATACTTCTTCTTTGCTTTATAATAGTAAATATATCCTGCATAGTCCGACCTTTCCACCACTGTTATGACTTTCTTCCACTCCTTAATATGTCATTTCAGATAATTGCTTCAGCTTACTTATTATAACACTTGTATTTTTCTTCCACAACTCTTCCTTATAATTTATTACAATATAACTTATTTTAGTCTCGCCAAGATTTCATCACACCATTTAATGGTAGCCTCTGTAGATAAAATACCTAATCTAAGAGGAGCATATAAAAATAATTCTCTTTCTGGTAATATCTCCTTATCTTCCTGATTGAAATATTCCTCCATCTCCTGAAACTGTTCTAAATTGCTTATATGACGAGTCTTATATTCTTCAAGCATTTTTATTATATTTTCTTTGGGCAGATTATTTGAAAAAGAAAATTTAAGTAAAAACTCTGATCTTCCGGGTTGGTACTGAGTGGGTTCCATAAGCCAGTTAAATAATTCTTCCTTTCCCTCCTTTGTTATGGAATATATTTTTTTACGTTCTTCAGAGTCTTCAACCTTTTCTATGAGACCTTCCTCCAATAAACCATTTAACACTGGACGTGGTGCAACCCCCATATGATAGATTTCTCCATCCAACCTATGGGGGTCTGTTCAAAGCGATGATAGAGTTTTTGATTTAAACGATTGCTCTATTAATATGAATACTTCCTATTAGAATTTTTTCTCGTATTCTTCTTTTAGCAGGGAGTAACACAGGCTATCGACAATAGTACCATCTTGCAATTTTATAGCCTTTCTTAAAGTACCTTCGTAAGTAAATCCTAACTTCTCAATTACCCTTTTAGATTGGGGATTGCTAGAGAAGTGATAGACAGATAGTGTTTCTACATTAAATTCCTTAAATGCAAACCTAAGTACTTCTTTCCCTGCCTCAACCATAATCCCTTGTCCCCAGTAATCTTCCGCTAGAACATATCCAAGCATTTTCACCTGATCGGAATCATAGCTTCTTTTTTTATCAGGATGTAGACCAATGGAACCTATTACTTTACCTGTTTGTTTTAAGCATATTGCCCAAGTCTCATTACTTTCTATAAACATATGAACAATTTCTTTGGACTTATCTAAACTTTCATGAGGTACCCACCCAGCCATAGGACCAACTTTGGGGCTTTTTGCATATTCATATAGATCATAGCAATCTTCCTCTATCCATTCCCTTAATAGTAATCTGTCAGTTTCAAGTACTTTCATTTCACTGCTCCTCTCATCATCCTATTCCAAAAGGCTACAAAAGAATTAAGCCTTATATTCAAAGTAATCAAAATCAGCATACCCTTGATTACCTGATAAATCTTGGCTGCATATTCCTATATAAGCTCCTGTAAAACGCATTTGACCAATTTTACCATATGCATCATCAGATAAGACTGTAGCATCCAACTCACCACCAACTTTATGAAAAGAAACACCATCTAATGAATAAGAGAAATAAGCTGTTTCTTTATGCGTTGTAAGTCTAAGCCATAGGTCTCCATGTACAGGTAACTGTATACCTGCTCCAAGAGGTTGGGTATACTTTTCCAGAACATTATGAAGTATACTAAGAACTCTTCCTTCCACCTCATCGTAAGTAATATATAGATAATAGTAATTAATGGTATCATAAAAATATACCAATCCTGCCATCTGTTGAAAATTAACTGGTGAAAATGCTATCTTAGTAGTAGCCTCCAGGTTATAATCCTGCTGTCTTAAAGCTAATAGAGATTGTTCATGAAGCGAGTTAAGGGATTCTTTGCCATAAAGCCTTAAGTATCCTTGATGTGCAGTTAAGGAAGCTCTCTCTCCTAGCGGAATACGTAAGGATTGAAAATTCATATTTACACTTTCTCCGTCAAAATCCTCAAAAAGATATCTTTTCTTTTGGCTAACTTCCTTGGTTCCTGGAATCTCCACACTTTCAAATGGACTGTTTCCACCAGATGCAAGCCTTAGCCAGTCATTATCCCATACAACTTCCTGAATGCACGTTTCTCTGCCCAGAATACACATTCGTTCTTGTCCTACCGGTCTTCCGCATAGATGTACCAGATACCACCTGCCATTGGCACCCTCTACCAAACTTGCATGCCCTGCTTTTTGAATTTCTCGATCAGGATGAGCTACTGCTGTAAGAACCGGATTCCAGGGGCACACTTCATAAGGACCTTCTAAAGTCTTGCTGCGAGCCAAAGAAACTGCGTGGTTATAACCAGTTCCTCCTTCAGCTGTCATTAAATAATAATATCCATTTAATTGATATAGATGGGGTCCTTCCGTACACCTTAAGGGAGTGCCATCAAAAATAATTTTGGGCTCACCTACTAACTTCTGTTCTGCTTCAGAATACTCTTGTAAAACGATTCCCCCAAAGGGATTCTTCCATCTGCGATAATCCCAAATCATATTTACAAGCCATTTTCTGCCATCCTTATCATGAAACAGTGATGGATCAAAACCACTGGAATTTAAATAAATTGGGTCAGACCATGGTCCCATTATATGCTTTGCAGTTACCAGATAATTATGGGTATCTTTAAATATTCCTGTAAAAGATTTAACATCCGTAAAGATCAAATAAAATGTGCCTTTATCATAGCTTAAACAAGGTGCCCAAACTCCCCCTGAACTTGGATTACCAAGCATATTAAGTTGTGATACACTATTTAAGGGGTGCGTAATTAATTCCCAATGGATCAGGTCAGTAGAATGATGTATTTGGACTCCCGGAAACCATTCAAAAGTTGAAGTTGCAATATAATAGTCACCACCCACTCTTAAGATGGATGGGTCAGGATTAAATCCTGGTAATATGGGATTTTGTGCATAAGCCATAAGTAGTTCCTCCACTGTCATAATGGTTAATTATAACAACAAATATACGGAAATTCTATACTGTTTCCTAATTTAAATTTATAAAATACACCCCAAAAGTTAGAATATTCCCTAACAATTGGGGTGATAAGTTTACGCCATATTATTAAGTTGTAACACACAACCCATGTGATTTGGATCTGACTTAAGCGCTTTATGAAAAGCGGCTTTAGCCTCAGTCATATCACCTAATCCGAGTCTGCCAAGGCCTATTAAAAACCAGCAATGTGCTTGATTCCTTAAATCTAAATCATCATTAAATATGAGAAAATCCGGTAAAGATACTGCAAAATATTCCACTCTCATTTTATCAAAGATATGTTTTTCGCCGTAATCTAGTAATTTATAAAATCTTGCATTAGCCTGACCTTTTTCTCCTAGTTTTAATTTGGCTAAACCTTGGTATAAAATCATGTCTGCTGGCTGATCATTATAATACATCATACCTGCCGGTTCTTCTTCTCCCAAAGCTGCCAAGGTAAAGCATTTCATTGCTTCATTTGAATCATTTAGCTGCTCATAAATACAACCTAAATAGTAATATATATGATTATCTTTTGTTCCTTCAAGCTTACCCTCTCCAAGATTTTCAGGGTATGACAGCGCTCTTACTAGGTATTCTTTCGCTTTTTCATAGTCTTTCTTTTTATACTCTACTTTTGCTAATTCCACAAGAGATAGGGTATACTGGGTTGTAATCTTACCTTCTCCCCCTTCCCATGGATGAAACTTTCTATGCATAATAAGCTCCAGTGCTCTTTCATATTCACCTAGAAAATTAAGCAGAGTAACATATTCAATATATAAATCATCTCTCCTTAAGAATGTATCTTTATAGTTATTATAATTAGTTAATCTTTCCTGGGGGGTAAGTCCAAGCTTTTTATATAATTGATCCAGCTCTAAAAAGACTCTTGCATCTGTTGTATCCAGTTCAAATGCCTTTTCTAAAGATTTTCTTGCCTGTGAGGCATCCTGCATCTTATTGTAATAAGATAAGGCAAGATTACGATGTACTGTTGGAAAGGAATTATTTAAATCTCTAGATTTCTCCCAGAGCATTGTAGCAGTGGCATATTGTTTTTTATCATAATAAAAGTTTCCTAGATAATAGTAAGCTAAGTAATCAGAAGTATTTTGTTTTACTGCATGATTTAATACAGAAATATCTTCTAATTTATTAGGAAAACAATAGTCTGAAGTGGTGGCAGCTGCAATCTGTAAGGTTTGATTCTCCTTATTACTGTTACTTAACTTGCTGTAATAAAATGCTTCGTAATATTTTATCATAGCTCCAGGTTTAGAGCATTCACCTAATATAGCTGCGGCTTCTTCATAAAAACCTGCTTCTGCATAATCTCTGGCAGCTTGCAGATAATTTTCATGAAAGTTCCTCATCACCCCATTCATGTGGCTTAATTTTTCAACACCATCCGTTGTAGCTTGTTGTATTTCTTCAAACAAAGAAATAAAATCAAAAGGATCTATCATGAGATTTTCTTTAACCATCTCTTCTGCTTGTTTGTTTCGTCCAAGTTTTCTTAAAAGTATCGCTTTTAAACTTCTAGCTTTCATGTTATGGGCATTTTTTATAATAGCCTTATCAATGTGTTCAAGAGCAATATCATATCTATTCTCTTTTGCATCAATGGCAGCAAGATAATAGTATGACATCTCCTGCTGGGCACTGGTCCAAGTTGCTTTATAGAAAGCTTCATAAGCATCATTTAATTTATCCTGATAGAATAAGGATAAGCCAAGATTATAATAACTTTCACTGTCATAAGGGTTCGGATTAAAGGTTGTTACTCTTTTAATCGCTTTTCTAAAATAGGACTCTGCTTCGCCAAACAAACCTCTTCTTAAGATTAAACAGCCATATGCATTATTCATTCTGATATCTTCATTATCTCTTTTTAATCCCTCCAGATAATAATCCTCTGGTGAGAATGTGGCATGACGGTATTGTTCCAAATGAAGTCCCGTTAAATAAAGTTCCTCATTGGTTATAATATCTGCAGGCGCTTTGGCTGGTTTGGCTGGTTCAGGCAACTCACTGAGGGTATTTTCTACTGGTGTATAGGCAACAATGATTTCCTCTTTTGAATTAACAAGAACTTTAATTTGAGATTCCTTGAGAAATTCTCCTTCTACCTTCTTCTCATAAATACGTTCTGGCGAAATGGATATTGTCTCCTCAAATATCACTGTGTCTTTATCATACAGTATTACTTTTGCATCCTTATAGAGTTTTGTAGTATATAATTTTATATATACTTCTTTTTCAGTGACTTCTAAGTTAACTGCTCCATTTATAGTGGCATTTTTGACAGCCCCAATTCCTTTATAAGGCATAAAGTATTGTTTAAAAGTTTTCTCTTCAAAAGGTTTTAACCAGGAGAAGTCTGGCTGATTGTCTGTATATACACCTGTCATTAATTCTATATAAGGGCCATCTTCATCTGTCAGATTTCTATCCCAGGCCTTGCCAAAGTCCCCACACCCCCATGTCCACTGCTTCTTGCCTGGTGAAATATGATGGTCGGCAACATGTAGAATTCCTGCCTGTAGATTATGGTCATAGCCACCTACAAAGTCAAACTCTGACTTTTCTGCCATATAAGAAGTTGGCACTGGTATATTTTTATATCTGGAAATATCTACCCCTTCACTATAATCCTTCTTATAATAAACCCCTGTTGCAATGGGGAATCTGGAGACATCTCTTTTCCCATGATCCATAACAGCATGGACATCTGGTGGAAATATAGACTGGGTATGATCATTTACTGCCACTGCAGGATTAGCCCACCACAAAAAAGTCTGGGGAAGAGGGGTTCTATTATATAACTGTCCTCTTATTTCTAAATAAGCACTATCGGGATAAAGAGTAAAACCAGCTATTCCCTTTGTTCCATACATCTGATCCACATCATTCACCAATACGGTTTTACTGCCATCTTCATTATCTTGTAATAAATAATCAACGGGCATAAAGGTAGTTGGCCTATGATGTTGGGGCCAGTTAAACTCAATTCCTCCAGAAATCCAAGGTCCTACAAGACCGACGAGAGCTGGCTTAATAACTTGGTTATAATATACAAAATCATAACCATTGGTCTTATCATAAGCCCTTTGAATTCGACCACCTAGTTCTGGCAGTATCATAATTTTTAAGTACTGATTTTCCAGATAAACCGCTTTATATGCTTTATCTGTTTTCTCATCACTGATGGATTCTATGATTGGATAAGGATATACCTTACCAGAACTTCCTTGGTAAACACGATTTTCTAAAAAAATTGGATTTTTTTCTGCTTCTCCTACTTCATAAGTTGGAATGATAACCTGTTCTTCCCAAACTCTAACACTTTCATTTACACTCATATTTATACCCTTCCTTTTAAGTTTATCTTTGAGTTATAAAGCTTCCTTAAGCCTTATGTCTTCTTTCAGTCTTATGTCGTCCTTGAGTCTTATGTCTTCTTTGTGACCTAAGCCTCTTTGTGTCCTATGTCTTCTTTGTGTCCTATGTCCTCTTTGTGTCCTATGTCCTCTTTGTGTCCTATGTCCTCTTTGTGTCCTATGTCTTCTTTGTGTCCTATGTCCTATGTCTTCTCCTTACGTCTTATAGCTTCCCTTGTGTCTGATAAATTTCCTTGTGTCTGATTTATTTCTTTGAATCTGATTTGTATCTTTAATCTTACATCACTAGCCTATCAAAAACTTGATTAGGTTTGTGATATTCATGTAATTGAATATGCTGGTACGCAGACCAAGCTTTCATATTAATGTAATGCAATATT
>DALYNO010000192.1:0-7457 GCA_031975295.1 Anaerocolumna sp.
GAAGTGGTACTGCAACAATAAAGGAAACAACCGCCGCTACAATTACGCCAAGGATAACACCAACATAAGATCCTTTTGCAGTCATACCTAAGATTGCAAAAATACTACCAGGAGAAGCAGGACCAGATAAAGCTCCGCCAAATAAGTTAAGTGTAAAGATACCACTTGCTCCACCTGCAATTGCAGCTAAAATTAATACTGGGTTCATTAATATATAAGGGAAGTAGATTTCATGGATACCACCTAAGAAGTGGATGATAATAGCACCAGGTGCTGAGCTTTTAGCATCGCCTTTACCTGCAATTAGATAAGCTGCTAAAATACCAAGACCGGGACCAGGATTGGCTTCTAGTAAGAAGAAGATAGATTTTCCTAAGGAGCTTGCCTGTTCCATTCCTAATGGTGATAAAATACCATGGTTCAATGCGTTATTTAAGAATAATACTTTTGCAGGTTCAATAAAAATACTTACAAGTGGTAATATTCCACGATCTACGAAGAATCCAACTCCGGCTTCCATAACACCATTCAGTGCAGAGACTGTAGGGCTAATGCCTAATAATCCCAATATTGCCAGTATTGCTCCAATAATACCCAAGGAGAAATTATTCACTAGCATTTCAAACCCTGCAGGTACTTTGCCTTCTATTAACTTATCGAATTTTTTAATAATGTAACCACTCAAAGGACCCATAATCATTGCGCCAAGGAACATTGGCACATCTGCACCTACGATTACACCCATAGTGGCAATAGCGCCAATAACACCACCTCTAACACCTGCAACATTTTTACCGCCTGTATAGGCAATTAATAACGTTAATAAATATGTGGCTGATGGACCAACTAATGCCGCCAGTTTTTCGTTGGGTAGCCAACCGGTAGGTATAAATAAAGCGGTGATAATCCCCCATGCTATAAATGCACCAATATTTGGTAACACCATACCGCTTAAAAATCTTCCGAATACTTGTACCTTCTCTTTCATATCTTACCCTCTCTTCTGAATAATTGTTAATAGTTCTTATCACTTTTTAAGATCAGATTGGCCAATCGTTTTCTTAAGATATTTTAATTATAATAGAGGGACAGGTTGTAATACAACTTATAGAAAAATCAATTTGTCGCTATTGAATAATGACACGACTAAATACCTAAATGATTTAGTCACATTTCACATAACATACTCTTATTAGCTCCTTAAAAAAGACCTATCACAAGAATTATTTCTTATAATAGGTCTTAGGCTTATGCAATATTAATCTGTTTTAGAATATGATTTTCATTTATATCCTTTAATATTCTTTTATCTAAATATACAAGTAATTCTTTTTTATCGGCCCACATATAATCAGTATGCTCATGGGATAGTTTTACATTGGAAGTGTTACTCTTACATAGGTAATTCATGATAATTACTTGTTTATGTTCATGAATTCGAAAGGAAGTTGCAAAAAGGATTTTTTTAACTTCAACCGTTAATCCTGTTTCTTCTTGAATTTCCCGCTTAAGCCCCTCTGTTAATTCCTCACCAAATTCCAACTTGCCTCCAGGAAATTCCCAATTTCCACCACCAAAATTAGTTTCTAATGCTCTCTTTAGAATAAGTACCTTATTATTATACAATATCATACCTTTCATTGAATTAATAACCATATGCTCCATAATATCACCTCTTCTAAAATACTTGTTTACGTTGATTACAGGATTATATAAATTTACGCATATTCTTTTATTTATTATGTAGATGATTTCTAACACAAGAATCTTATATGTATATTCTAACATATTCTTATTCATAATAAAACTCTCTTGTAAATAAAAAAAGTGCTACAAAAAAGTTGTTTTACAATTTTTTAGCACTTAATTGGTTTCTATTAAAAACAATGATGTAAAATTTCTATTCCACTTCTTGTTCTAAAGATATTCTTTAATACATTTTCAATCGTAGCTTTCTGGGCTTCCTCTTCATTTAAATTCACTAAAAAATCGGCCTCCACAAGTATCTGGTAATCTAACCCATCCATATCATGGTAGGTATGATGATGCGCAATCAGATATAAAACCCGTTCTATAAATGCTTCATCATATCCTAGGTTATATAACATAGGTTTGGCAACAACTGGCCCCTCTATCTGCTGATAATGCCCTGCACTGCTTCCATACTTTTCTTCACTAACCTTTATACCAATATCGTGGACTACTGCCGTTACTTCAAGAATCTCCTGGGTTTTTTCATCCAACTGTTCCATTTCTCCTATGGTTTTGGCATAGGCATATACTTTCAAAAAATGATTAATTCTTTTTATATCTCCAGCATAGTACTTGGTCATTTCATAAATTACTTTACCAATCTTCATATTGACCTCCAAATTTCATAACAATGAAACTTTATTTAAACAGGTTCATAACAGAAGCATTATAACTAATTGCTTTGGAGAAATAATTATTCTCCTCTTTATTCTCCTTATTATCTTCATAGAAAATTTCTAGAAATTTTAAATAATCATCATAAGTGAATAGCGTACTTAAGTCATAGTCCTCTGCTTCTTCTACTTTATCTTGATTGATTAAATTATTTTTAATTTGTACTATATTAGGAAGATTGCTTCTATCTGTAATTGCATGATTAGCCGCATATGTAGCATTTCCAGCATCTAGGTCTTCTTTCATATATGCACTAACTTTTTTAACATAATTTTGAGTTTCTTCAAAAGGAGGAATTCCTCCGTATTTTTTAACGTTACCCATACCTGCATTATAGGCCGCCAATGCCAGACTGGTATTTCCGTCATATTTATCCAATAATTCCTTAATATACTTGGCTCCACCCATAATGTTTTGTTCAGGGTCAAAAGCATCTGTCACACCAAGGTATTTCGCAGTAGCAGGCATTAACTGCATAATGCCCTGAGCTCCACTTCTGGATACGACCTGAACTCTAAAATCCGATTCTGTTTTGCCAATTGCCTTTAGTAAATTGACTGGTACATTGTATTTATCCGCAGCTTTGTTAAAAATTTCATCAAGACTTTGTGTTTCACCTAAATAGGAGGAAAAGCTAGTTTTAGATGTTACACTTTTCTTATCCTGAACAGCCTTTGTACTCTCTGTGTTCAACACACTTTTAATTCCGTTAATTTCTGACATCTTATTCCTTAGCCCTTCTGTTGAAAAATAAATGTTTTTGTATTTATGTTATTATAACGTAAAAACTATATCCATTGCAATAGGTATTCTTTAGGTATTAAGACGCAAAAGGCTTGGTAAGATTAAGCGTGTCAAATCCCTGTTTACATGAATTCCATGAGCAGTGGTTTTAATTGATTTTCAAATACCCATTTAGGGCTATATCTCTTTCTAACTTTCATCTTGGCCTGGATAACAGGATTATGTTCCATATTCATAATAATTCTCTTGCAGTGATCTTCATAATAAGTAAGTTCATTGGGGAAATAGTTCTCCTGGGTCGAAAACCCAAAATTTTGTGCATCCCATCTTAAAAAGTAAGCCTCCAATTCTTTACCAAGCTCCAATAGGGCTGGAACTGCCTCATTTACAACCAAATAATTCCCTCTGCTTGCAGCCTCTAATAAGGTCAGACCAAAAGACTCAGAAAGAGATGGACAAATGTATAGATTGGATAACGTAAATAAATCAAATATTACATTTCTAGATAGCCCCATAGGGTATCCCAAATCACTTGTAAATACTATATCCTCATTAGATAATCCGTAATCGGTACCTGCTTTTCTAATACTTTTTTTATATAAATCCGCATCGATATCCATAGATGGATACTCACAAAATATTACTTTAACTTTGTACCTGCTAATTCTTGTTAAAGCTCCTGCTACCATTGCAACCTTCTCAAATCTTTTCCCAGTGGTTAATCTGGCAGGATAGATTATTAGTATATCAGGTGAAAGTAAATCAGTCATTTCATGAATGGTTCTTATTTCTGCATTCATACTCTGAAACAAATCTAGGGTGTTGTTTAGTACACGGCATTTATCTATATCAACATGATATTGTCTGGACAAGGATTTTAGCCCGCAGGATGAAGGATATACATAAAGAGTATCTATTAAGGGCTGATATCTTGCGGCATGTGGCCATGCTACAACATTATTAACTTGCGTTTCATCCGGCAGAGAATGGGTCATTGCTATAAATTTCATGCCAGGAAGTAATTCTTTCGCATGAATAACTGCTAAATTATGAACTAAGTGCCAGCCCTGATATAGGATATCATGCATCATGCATATATCAACATCCTCTAAATTCTTAGCTATATCCTCGCCAACAGCTTTCGCTTCTTCCATCAAATCACTATGTATCTTTATATTAGGGGAACTATAATCCCTCCAAATAATTTGTTGTCCCTTATATCTGTTACATATCTTAGCCCATTCTATTCTATCATCTTTATAGATCCCATACTTTTCGTTATCATTTAAATCTTCACTAACTAATAACTTAACTGCATATCCTCCGTCTAAAAGCATTCTAATGTGATCTGAAACCACATTTACCAAAGAATATATACTTCCCAGCCCATTAAACATTGTAAGTATTCCTATTTTCATCTATTTATACCCTCATATCTTTTATATAAACATATGCAAAAAAATTTGAATACTTTACTGTACATGATAATTAATTATTACTTCTGCACTCAACCTATTTCTACGCACAATGATATAGTTTTCAGTAACTTTTTGTAGAATTTTGTAATATTATGTACAGATACAATTAATTCTATAAGGAGTGATTTTATGTCATCTTTTTCTTATCCAAGAATACTACAACAATGTGCTTCACTTTTTCAGGCATCTGATTATAATTTATTTACTTTAGGTGATGTAATACAAAGCCAAAGTGATGCTGAAGGGCGAATTGCAGTGGGTGGTAATGCTACTTTTACAAATTTCGGTGTTGGTGAGACCCTTTGTCCACCCTGTCCACCATTTGGTACTGATCCAACCCTGGTGGTTAGAGGAAATTTAATCTGGAATGGGGGAGAAAATTTCAGCGGAAATACAATTATGACACCAACTGGGGAGTATAACGTTAGTAATGTGGGATACAGTAATGCCGATATTGCATTACAGCCAATTCGTACTACACCTTTACCCATTAACTTTGATGCTTATTTTAATTATTTTAAATGCGCTGCTAACCAATGGTCCACCTTTTCCAGCCCTGAAAATACAACTACTATTATTAACTGTTTCGGAAATATTTTTCTCATAGGATTAAATGAAGACATTAATATATTTAATTTTAGTTCCTCCATGGTTGCTCTTGCTGATAATATAGTAGGGTCCGGTCCTAATACTTTTACAGATATTTTTAGTTTAACTATCATAGCTCCAGAAGAATCAACCATTTTAATTAATGTCCTTGGCAGCGAAATTATATTTGGCACCTATGCTATCTCCAGAAGTACACTTGTACCAACAGAACTGCCAACTCCCAGTAATGAAACATGCAATGAATTACAACAAGGTACCGTGCCAACAGCTGAAGAAAAAAGTCTTATTTTATGGAATTTTTATACTGCCACCAGTATAACGACCTCTACTCAGAGTTTCCAAGGTACTGTTTTTGCCCCAAATGCTACAGTATACACAAACAGTGGCAATATTGAGGGTAATGTTATTGTTGATAATTATTTGCCAAATATAGATGAAAACAATCATACAGAACTGCATAATTATCCTTTTGAAGGATGTCTGCCAACGATAAATTGTACCTCAACAACTTCAACTACAACAACTACCAGTACTACGACCTCGACTTCATCAACTACCACCAGCTCCACTACCTCGACTTCATCAACTACCACCAGTACCACTACCTCGACTTCATCAACTACCACCAGCTCCACTACCTCGACTTCATCAACTACTACCAGTACCACTACCTCGACTTCATCAACTACTACCAGCTCCACTACCTCGACTTCATCAACTACTACCAGTACCACCACTTCGACTTCATCAACTACCACCACTTCGACTTCATCAACTACTACCACTTCGACTTCATCAACTACTACCAGCTCCACAACTTCAACTACTACAAGCACAACTACCTATCCTTATTATTGCTATTGTTGCCCCTGCTGTGGTTACCATCTGCAAATTGAACAAGGCCCATGTCATCCATGTAGCACTTGTTTATCTTGTGAAAATTGTGGCTACTTTTTCTGTAAATAATCATCGTTCACAACCACCAGCTTTGCTGGTGGTCATTTATTTGCATACAGTTGAGCATACTTAATAATCAATCTTATAAAATAGTCAAAAAGATATTGAGTCTGCTAACTCAATATCTTTTTGACATGTACTTCTCCTATTGTAAAATTCACCAACCTGGAAGTTATTTTATTTACAAATCCTCGTTCATGATAACTGTAACTATCGTACTTTTTGGTGCAGTAATAGCAGCGGAGTTCCCTTCAACTCTTACTGTGAGTTCCACATCTTCTTCCTGCTTATTCAGAATAACCACTACAATGGTTCCATCAGGATTTTTAAGTGCAGTTAATTCTAATTTATCAGTATACTTTGTAAATGCGATACGTTTCGCATCTTTTTGTATATATCTGCTAAAATGACCTATGTAATGATAGGAAAGCTTTTCTTCATAGCTGTTACTTGTTGTATCTACCATAATAGGAGCGTCACAGAAATTATTTACATGATTAGGTCCACCTTTTTCATCAAGTAAAATATTCCAGTCTATAAAGCCGGTCATTCCGCTATTTAAATTACCAATAATATCATGCGCATACATCTGGGCATTTCTGAGCTGACTTGAATCAAATCTGCTGTATTCCACGCACCCTTCCGTAAAGATTAATTCTTTATCCGGATAAGCATCATGGGTTAGTTTGATTGCTTCAAAGTGATCGCCTGTATACCAATGAAAGGCAATACCGTCAATCATTTTATCTGTTTCCTCATCAATGGTACCTTTCGCTCTGTCAAACATAATTTCTTTATTATGATCCCAAATATTTACCTTAACGTGAGTAAGATTATTCTTAACCAGGCTAGGATATAAATAGTCTCGTAAAAATACTTTTTCTTCTTCTGAACTAAAAATGCAAGAATCCCATGTCTGCACTGCCTCTGGCTCATTCTGAATTGTGATTCTGTTTACTTTAAACCCTAACAATTCATATTCTTTTATATAACGGCATATATATTCCGCCCAGAATTCTTTGTATTCGTCTATTAATTTGCCACCATGATTTCTATCGTTGTTTGTTTTCATAAAAGCTGGTGGAGACCAGGGTGTTAACATAAGATCAAAATCTTCATCTCTTTTATTTCTAGCTGCTCTTAATAGAGGAAGTATATATTCTTCATCCCTTTTTAAAGTGAAGGATTTCATTTCCTTATCCTCTGGGTCCTCCATTGCAGTATAATTATTTAAAGAAAAAT